>RGYX01000024.1 GCA_010031845.1 Verrucomicrobiota bacterium | reverse complement strand
GCCGACCAGAGTGAGCCTGGATGATTTCAGTTCTGGGGAAGCCGCCTGCAAGACGGGGCAGGCTTCAAAAAAGCGATGGTACATTCCTGCCACGGCATAAAGGTAACCGCAAAGATGATGGGGTTTCCGGTCGGCAGTCGCCAGCACCACGGCATCCCCGTATAGCAGAAGTTGTCGGGCCAGTTCCTCTTCGGCTGGCTCGACCAAGTGAAATGGATGATGGGGAACGGAGCTGATGCCAGCCTTTCGGAGGATGGACCTTGTCCGCACGTAGGCGTTGAGAATGTAGGGAGCCGTGTTCCCGTCAAAGGCCAATAGCTTTTCCCAGGTAAAGACATAGTCCAGGTTTCTGCCTGGCAGCTGGTCGGCATACTTTAGACTGGCAATACCGAGGAGTTCCGCCTTCTGCTCCAGCTGATCTTTGGGTAGGTCGGGTCTTTTTTGCTCAAGGATTTTGGAGGCCCGATCTTTGGCTTCGCGGAGGAGTTCGGAAAGTTTGATGGGTGTTCCATCGCGGCTTTTTAGAGGTTTTCGATCGGGCCCGAGGATGGTGCCGAACCAAACATGCTCCAGGGCAACCTTTTGGTTCCATCTCTGGGCTGTGTCGAAAAGCCAGCGAAAGTGGAGTTGTTGCCTTCCATCCGTGACATAGATGATGCGGTTGGCATGGAGGTCGCGGATGCGGGAGCGAAGAGCGGCCAAGTCGGTCGTTCCATAAAGAAATGCCCCATCCGATTTGCGAATCAGAAACGGCTCTTCGGAAATGGTTGGATTGGAAATCACCACAGCGCCCTGGCTGACTTCAGCCACCTTGGACTTTAGGAGTTCCTCCACAATGCCCGGAAGTTCCTCATGGTAGGCACTTTCACCTTTCTCGAGGTCGAAGAAGACACCCAACTGGCGATAGATTTCCCGGAAGTGATCGGCGGACCGCTGGCAGAAGAGTTCCCAATCTTTTCTTCTTTCCGGGTCACCGGACTGCAGGGCGGCGAGCTCCGCTCTGGCCTGCTCCATTTTTTCGGGGTCGGACTCCGCCTCTTGATGGCCTTTCTTATAGAATTCCTCCAACTGGTCAATCGCGCGGCTTGGCTCAATCGGTGGGCGACCGGCGGCACGATAGGCCAGCAGAAGCTTGCCAAATTGGGTTCCCCAATCTCCCAGATGGTTGATCCGGATCACCCGATGACCCAGGCGGCTTAGCATGCGCGCCAGCGTGTCGCCTAGCAGGGTGGAGCGAATGTGACCCACATGCATTGATTTGGCGATATTGGGAGAGCTGAAATCGACCACGATGGTTTCCGGATGATTCTCCTTGGGCACGCCAAATGACGCGTCCTGACGCAGGGTATGCAGAGCGGCGGAAACCGCTTCCGGTTTGGCCCGGTAATTCACAAACCCCCCGCCCGCCACCTCGGGATTCTCCCAGTGGAGTGGGGGAGGGCACTCTTGGGCCAAGCGGGTGGCTATTTCCCGCGCATTTCCTCCGGTTTGTTTGGCGGCCACCATGGGGAGGTGGGTTTGGAAATGACCATGCCGTGGGTCTGCACAGGACCGAACCCAGGGGCCTGCGCCGATTTGCGGGTAATGGGATGCAGCCCAAGCGCTGACCCGAGTTTCCAATTGGCTACGCAGGGACATCAGGAAGCACGCAGAAGAGCCAGGATTTCGGGAGTTCCTGTCGCTTGGAGAATTTTCGATTTTACCCCCCGGCGGTTGAAGAATTTGGCAACCGTGGCGAGGGTTTGAAGATGCGTCTGATTTTGATCGGGTGGGACGAGAATAAGAAAAAAGATGGTCACTAATTTTCCGTCTACCGCATCGCAGGGTATGCCTTTTGGGCTCCGGGCAAGCAGAGTACAAAGTTTCGGCAGCTTCGGAATGGTGGCGTGGGGCAGGGCAAACCCGCCACCCATGGCGGTCGTCATTTTATTCTCTCTTGCCTGTAGGGACTGAAGGATGGACTCAACTATATCCTTATTTATAAGGCCATGATCAGTAAGATATTGCACCATGATCCGATAGGCGCTAGGCCGATCTGTGGCTTGGAGATCAGGAATCAGATTGGTTTCGTTGATAAGGTCTGAGACGAGCACGGGTAACAGGTTTTAGGCGGGGTGTGGCAGGTAGCGCAAGAGGAGCCCAGAGAGAAAGTGAACGAGTTCCGTATAATTCCAAGCCCACTCGGAAGCCACCATGGTGATAGCCCGTGAGGCCGGGACAGGACGAAGAGCCGCCCAAGCGAGTATCCCCACCAGCATGAGGTTTCCCAAAAGAATCAGGGTGATGGAAAAAATTCTGCCATAAACAAGAAAATCCGGTTGGCGGGTGGGGAGCAAGGACAAGGTGAAGGCGTAGTGATACCCCCAAACAGCTCCCCAGAGCCCAAGAAAGGGGAGGCCGAATTGTGTCAATTCGGGCCCGATGTGAATCCCCGCCAGCCAGAGGATTCCGATAACGAGGGGATAGAATGGCAGAATGTAAGGGGCCAGGCTGATCCACGGAGAGACGCGATCCGCAACGACTTTTCCTCCTTTGTCGGCGACGTGAAGGGAGTGCACCTTTCCTCCGCTCATCCAAACAGCCATGGCATGGGTTAGTTCATGCCCCAGGACATAAAAACCGCGCGGCCGGGGGAAAAAGAAAAAGGCGCCCAAAGCAATCCCAAAGCCGACTCCAAAAACTCCCATCCCGATCCAGGGAAAGGAGGGTGAGGAGAAAGCTCCTTGCAGAATCTTCGCATAGGCGAGGAGGGTGGCATAGATTCCCGGCCAAAGAGCCATCGCCAGCAAAAGGCGAAGCAGGTTCATGGATTGACGTCCGCCCCCTCATTCAGGCATTGTTCTAGCTTATGGCCAACACAGCCTCTGCCGCCAAACAAGCCCGCGCCGCCCTGCGTCGTCGGGAAGTGAATCGGCGTCTTTTGGACACAGCCCGCCGCGCCCAAAAGCAGCTGCTGGCCTTGATCACGTCCGGTAAAAAAGCGGAGGCCTCCAAGCTCTTTCCTGAACTGCAGCGCCGGTTGGATCGGGCGGCCAAAGGGAAGGCGATTCATCGGAATCGCTCCGCCCGTATCAAGTCTCGGATCGCTCATCTTCTCCGTTAGTCTCCCAAGTTCCCGCTGATCAGGCGGGCCACTTGAATCCACGTTTCGGGCCCGAAATGGTCGCGTGCCCTTTTCTGGGCCTGTTGGGCCTTGGAGGCATCGGCAAACAGGCCAAACACCGTGGATCCACTTCCACTCATTCTGGCCGCCAGAACCCCGGACTGAGTTTCCATCCATTTTCGGGCTGAAGGGATCCATAAGAGTCTTTTCTCCACCGGCGGCTCCAAGTCGTTTTGGGGAATGACCTTCAAAATGGAGCCATCGTTCCGCTCCAGACCAATGGGAGCCCCGGGGGGCCCGGGTTGTGGATCCTTCGCAAAGGCCGCATAGGCAACCGCCGTGGGTGAGCCAAAGCCGGGATGAATGAGTAGAGCCCACGGAAGGTTTTGCAGGGGGATCGGGTCAAGGATCTCGCCCCGTCCGGTTCCTCGGGCAGCGTGAGGCTGCAGAAAAAAGGGCACATCGCTTCCCAGAGTGGCCCCGATTTCTGCCAGAGCCTTGCCTGGGATGGAAATATTCCAAACTTTGGAAAGGAGGATGAGTGCGGCTGCGGCGTCACTACTGCCGCCGCCCATCCCAGCACCTTGGGGAATGACTTTTTCAAGCTGGAGACGCGCTCCCGATCCATGGGGCGCATGTTTTTGGAGTGCCTGGGCGGCGCGGACCACCAGATTTTCCGGACCAGGGGATAGGGTTTTATCCCCGATCACCTCCAAGGTGATTTCGCCATCCCGGGTCGCCTCCGCCTTTAGGGTATCAAATACATCCACCCGAATCATGAGGGTGTCGATGGGGTGGAACCCGTCTGGACGTCGTTTTTTCAGACGCAGGTCGAGGTTGATTTTGGCGTAGGCGCGGATTGTCACCGGGGAAGATTACCGATTAGATGGGGCCAAGTGAATCCTGACCAGATCATCCTTGCGCTGGATGTGGACTCTGCCCAAGAAGCCATCTCTTGGGCTAGTCGGCTCCGTTCCAGGGTGGGAACCTTCAAAGTCGGACTGCAACTTTATCTGAGTGCCGGAAGTGAGGTTCTGCAGGCATTGCAACGGCTGGAGGTTCCTGTTTTTTTGGATCTGAAATTTCATGACATTCCCAATACTGTGGCTCATGCCGTCGCAGCGACCGCCCGGTGGAAACCTCGTTTTCTGACCGTCCACGCCTCTGGTGGGAAAGCCATGATGGAGGCGGCGGTGGGCGCGGCATTTCGGGATACCAAGGTTCTGGGGGTCACGGTCTTAACCAGCCTGGATGAAAAGGCGATTCTGGAAGTGGGATGGGCCGGGGGAGTCAGCGGATCGGTGAGGGGGCTTTCACGACTGGCCAAAGCATCCGGATTAGCCGGGGTGGTTTGCAGCCCCCATGAAGCAAGATCCGAGCGATCCGAGTGGGGCGCAGGGGCCGAGATCATCACTCCGGGAGTACGCCCTCCCGGGGCCTTGGGGGATGACCAAGCTCGATCAAAAACAGCTGAGGAGGCCATTCGTGAGGGGGCGAGTCGCATGGTGTTGGGTCGGCCGGTCCTAAAGGCAAGCCATCCCGAAGCGGTGTTGGACCAGATTCTTTCTTTGCCCGGTTTTTAGCCTGATCACATCGAGAATCGGGGCCCAAGGTAGAGGCCGCGTGCCACCGGATCGTTGATTAGAAAGTCGGCATTCCCCTCGCTCTCCACCTTTCCCTCGCAAATCAGGTAGGCGCGGTCAACAATCGACAGAGTCTCACGGACATTGTGGTCGGTGATCAGGACCGCGATGCCCTTGCGCCGCATGGAAAGAATGATCTGCTGGATGTCATACACGGCCAGGGGATCAACGCCGCTAAACGGTTCGTCCAACAATAGAACACGGGGGCGGGTGGTGAGGCATCGGGCGATGGCCAACCGTCGTTTCTCTCCCCCCGATAGCTGGATGGCCCGGCTTTTGGTCAGGTTGTCCAAACCCAGTTCCACCAAGAGGTCATGGCAACGCTGTTGTCGCTCCTGATCGGTAATGGGCAGGGTCTCCAAAATGGCCATGAGATTTTCCTCCACGGTGAGGCGGCGAAAGATGGATTCTTCCTGGGGCAAATAGCCGATTCCCCGCCGGGCTCGGCGGTACATGGGCATGCCGGTGACTTCCTCACCGGAAAACTGAATCGTGCCTGCGGTTGGACGAACCAAGCCGACCAGCATGTAAAAGCTGGTGGTTTTACCGGCCCCGTTGGGTCCCAGGAGGCCGACAACTTCGCCCGGACGAACCCCCAGATCCACGCCATTGACCACGTTTCGGTCGCCATATCGTTTCACCAACCCGCTACAGGAAAGAATGGGAACCCCTGTGGGGGGTGTTCGGGTAGCCGACGTTGCTTCGCTCAGGGTTTTTGCAGCATCACCCGGCTGGCGCCCTCCGTAAGCATTTTGTCCTCTTCCGGGTAGAGGATGATCTTATCTGCGAAAACGGTTTTGTCCTTGGATATGACTTTCGGTTGCCGTCCCACTTTGAGCAGGATCAATTTCTTTTCGGTCATATCATAAATAGCCTTTTCGCTCCAGGTCTCGGAAGAACCATCCTTACGTTTGATGACCACATCCTCCCGTGCCTCCAGGGACTGAACCGCGTCGTTGTCTGCAAAAAAAACCGTCATTTCCTTGGCGGTCATGGTGAAGCGAGGTTCGTCCACAGAAACATTTCCGCGAAAAAGACCCTGTTTGTTGCCCATTTTTTTGCCGAGATTCAGGTCCAAGGAGTCGCTGGTGATGGTGGTGGGGCCGCCAGAGCTGCTTCCAGGAGGGGTGGGAGCATCCGGAGCGGCCTGCAGGGCGATCGCAGCGAGCAGAAAAATGAACAGGGGATGAGGCTTCATGGATTGGCCGAAGAAAGGACCACTCGAACCCGGGTGTAAAGCGTTCCGCAGGAGTCGGCCACGTTCCAATCAATTCCATTGGCCGACACCATCAACGTGGGTTTTTTGACCAGAATCCCGGTATCCGTGGTAAGCCGGTTTTCCTTCCTCCAGAAATCACAGCGGGTGGCGGTAATGGTGGTCTCGGCTTTACCCTCGGCATTATAAAGGTCGACATCCAGTTCTTCGATTTTCAGTTGATTCGGGCTCACCACGGTGGCTCGCTTTCCGCGGACCAAGGCGGTCTTTTTGCCCGCCGTATCCGCCTGGGGAAGTGCGAAGTTTTGGATCACCGAGCCGATGGGGAAATCCGGGCCGTTTTCCGCCATCCCGACAAGGGGAAAAGTGAGGGCAAGCAGGGCGATGGGAAGCCTACGAGACGGCATAAAGGATTCGGTTGAGTTGGTTGAGAAGAGTTTCGGCTTGGGCAAGGGGGAGCATGCTTTCCTTGTCCGAAAGTGCCTTCTTGGGGTTGGGATGGGTCTCAAGAAAAAGACCATCCACCCCGGCGGCCACGGCTGCCCTGGCCAAGGCTGGGATAAACCGTGAGTCTCCATGGGTCACTTTTCCTCCGGAGGGGCGTTGCACGGAATGGGTGGCATCAAAAATAACCCGGTGGCCGTGGTTCTTCATGGTGACGAAGCCGCGCATATCCACCACCAGATCCCCCTGACCGAATGTGGTGCCACGTTCGGTAATCCAAGCCTGACGACAGCCTCCCCGCCTCAACTTCTCCATTATCGCATCGACACCCTCCGGAGCGAGAAACTGGCCTTTTTTCACATTGATGGGGCGGCGGGTTCTGGCTGCCGCCAATAGAAGGTCGGTCTGCCGGCAGAGGAAGGCAGGGATCTGCAGGATGTCGATCAATCTGCCAGCTGCCGTGGCTTCTTCGGGGGTATGCACGTCGGTGAGGACAGGAACCTTGAGTTCCCGGCGAATGGCAACCAACTCCTGGAGTCCCCTGCGAAAACCTGGCCCGCGGGGGGAGGAAATGGAGGTGCGATTGGCCTTATCATAGCTGGCCTTAAAAACATAATCCCAACCCAAGTCCCGGCAGAGGTCCCTCAAAGTCCTGCCGATCAGCAGGGAGGTCTGGCGGGATTCCAAGACACAGGGGCCTCCGATGAGGAGAAATTTCTTGGGCTCAGTTTTGGGCATGGACTCGGGCGGCTTGGGCAAAGCCGCGGAATAGGGGGTGGGGGACGTCTGGCTTGGAACGGAACTCGGGATGAAACTGGCAGGCCACAAACCATGGATGATCCGGAATTTCTATCAATTCGACGAGGTCTCCTTGGGGATGCACCCCGCTAATCCTTAAGCCTGCCTTCTCCAGCACCGCCCGATGGGCGTTGTTGAATTCATAGCGGTGGCGGTGTCTTTCCCGGATTTCGGATTGGGCATAGGCTTTTTCAGCCATGGAGCCCGCCGCCAACCGACAGGAGTAACTTCCTAGTCTCATGGTGGCACCCTTGGCCCCATTCATTTCCTGCCCTGGCAGGAGGGTGATGACCGGATCCTTTGTTTGGGAGTCGAATTCCGAGCTATGCGCCTTTTTAAGTCCGGCCACGTCCCGGGCGAATTCAATCACGGCGACCTGCATTCCGAGACACAGGCCAAGGTAAGGGATTTTCTTCTCCCGGGCGTAACGCGCCGCCGCAATTTTCCCTTCAATCCCGCGCTCGCCAAAACCTCCTGGCACCAAAACACCGTCCATGCCCCTGAGCAGGGGTTCGGCTCCCTGCTTCTCAATTTCCTCGGCATCCACTTTGACCAGATCAATACCGGTATCCTCCCCCGATGCGGCATGGAAAAGGGCCTCCATGACGCTTTTATAGGCATCAGGAACACCGAGATACTTTCCCACCATGGCGATTTTGGCGCGATATTTGGGAGAGATCATCCGTCCCACCAGCTTTTCCCATTCCTTGAGATCCGCTTGGGGAGCCTTGAGTCCCAAGGCATGAACCACCAGCTCATCCAACCGTTCGCGGTGTAGCATGAGGGGAACTTCGTAAATCGTGTGCTTCACGTCCTGCTCCTCGATAACGGCCTCCACCGGCACATTGCAGAAGCTTGAAATCTTTTGCCGGGTTTCATGATCAACCGGGTACTCGCTGCGGCAAATGAGAATCTGGGGTTGAATTCCGATCTCGCGAAGTTTGGCGACACTCTGTTGCGTCGGCTTTGACTTTAACTCCCCTGCCGCCTTGATGAAGGGAACCAAGGTCACGTGGATAAAGAGGCACTGGCCCGGAGCGTTCTCCAGGGAAAATTGACGGATGGCTTCCAGAAAAGGCAGTCCCTCGATATCCCCGGTGGTGCCACCGATTTCGGTGATAAGAATATCACAGTCTTCATGTTGTCCCATGTGGCGAAGGCGGTTTTTAATCTCGTCAGTGATATGCGGGATCACTTGGACGGTCTTTCCGAGGTAATCCCCCCGGCGTTCCTTTCGTAGAACCTCCTCGTAGACCTGTCCGGCGGTCAGGTTGTGTCGACGAGTCAATCGGCAGGAGGTAAAGCGCTCATAGTGTCCGAGGTCGAGATCGGTTTCTGCGCCGTCCTCCAGGACATAGACCTCGCCATGTTGGTAAGGGCTCATGGTGCCGGGGTCGACATTCAGGTAGGGGTCAAACTTCATCAGCCCCACCTTCAGGCCGCGTCGTTCCAGCAGGGTTCCGAGGGCGGCAGCCGTAAGCCCCTTGCCCAAGGAGCTGATCACCCCGCCGGTAATGAAGATATATTTCATTTGGAGATACGGGTGGCGCGGTTGGCCAGGGCACGTTCCGCGCGTGGCACGTCCCCCGGCGTGTCCACACCGACGAATAGGAAGGTAAGCGGAAGGACTTGAATCGCAATCGAGATACAAATTTGCGAAGGATTTCCGGGGTGTAGGCGTAAAGGCCCACATGCTGGTGGGCCCACTTTTTGGCCTGATCCATTGGAACTTGGCGCTGAAACCCCAAGGCCCGACCCTGCGGATCAAAGGAAACTTTGACGATGTCGGGCTTTTGGAGATAGGCGGGTTTGGATAGGGGGGTAGCCACGGTTGCCATACCAAACGAAGGCTGGAATCCTGAAATCCATTGATCCAGAAGAGGGCCTTCGATCAGGGGTTCGTCGCCCTGAATGTTCAGGATCCAAGCAGCATCCATCCCGTTGGTGGCTTCGGCGATTCGATCCGTTCCTGAGGGATGATCGTCGCGGGTCATTTTCACTTCAGCCCCGAATCCCTCTGCCGCTTTGGCAATCCGGTCGTCATCCGTAGCGACGATCACACGATCGATTTTTTGAGCTTTTTTGGCCCCTTCCCAGACCCATTGGAGCAGGGGTTTTCCAAGAATTGGGGTCAGGGGTTTGCCGGGAAAGCGCGTGGAGGCGTAGCGGGCAGGCACGACGGCAAGAATCTGGTCCCGTTTCATCAGGCTGTCTTGGAGTTGGTGAGGATCCAATTTGCAGCTTCCATCCAGGTGTCGGCGCCAAAAGAGGCGAGTGCCATGGCGGTTTGCTCGTCTCCTGAGTGAACCCGTAATTTCAATAGAACCGTTCTACATCCGGCAGACTGACCGGCTTGCATATCGCAAAGACGATTCCCAACCATGATGGAGCGGGTAAGATCCAGACCGTGCTCGTTCGCGGCCTCCTGGAGCATAAGAGGGGATGGCTTGCGTCTTTCATCGTAAGGATCTCCCGGAGCGGCAAAGCAGTGGCGGTAATCTAAACAATGGAGGCCCAAGAGTTGTTCCATGCGCGCATCCACGGA
>RGYX01000230.1 GCA_010031845.1 Verrucomicrobiota bacterium | reverse complement strand
TGGATCCAGTCGAAGAAGAAATCCTTCACCTTCCTCTTCACCCATGCCCATTGGGATCATCTGCAGGGATTCCCTTTCTTCACCCCCGCTTTTTTTGATGATGTCTCCATTCAGATTTATTCTCCCCGGCTTCCCGGTGCCCCGGCCGGAAACCTGATTGAAAAGGCCCTCCACGCCCAACAGTGCGAACCCTTCTTCCCCGCCGGATTCCCCCAACTCCGCGCCAAGATCTCCTTTGCGGAAATCGAGCCCGGAAAACCCGTCCACATCGCCTCTCCATCCGGGGAACTCAAAATCGACTCTGCACCCGTTTCCCATCCGGGAGGTTGCCTGGCCTACCGGCTGGAACATGAGCGACGCTCCTTGGTCTTCGCCACCGATAACGAACCCCAACCCTCCCCCGACAGCCCGCTGGTCAAACTGGCCGCCGATACCGACCTGTTGGTCTGCGACGGCCAGTACAACAATGAGGAACACCAGCAACGCAAAGGCTGGGGACACGGCACTCCCGAACTCTGCTTGCAGGAAGCGGTCTTTGCCCGCGCCCGCCGGCTGGTCATCACCCATTTTGACCCCTCCCATTCCGACCCCACTCTTCAAGCTATGGAGGACGAAATCAAAAAAGCCCCCTCCACCCGTAAACTCCCCGTCTCGTTTGCCCGCCAAGGGCAGACTATCGACTGCTAGACGGAATCGCCTTCGACTCGCTGGAGGCCGTGGCGACTTCGGCTAAAGCCGCCCGGCTATTTTTCAATTCTTGGCTGAGGACTTTCTCCGTTTCCAGCCACCGCCCGCTCCGGTCAATCTTTCCTGACCGGCAATTCATCAACGTGACTTCCGCCAACCCGTCGCGAAAGGGGGAGGCCTTGAGATATTTTGCCGGGATGGCGACTTCCCCGCGCAGGTTCAGATAACCCCATGCGCCCTGCTCCTTGAACAAAACCAGCTCTTGGGAGGCGTCCAACACCGCCTCGTATTTCGGGGGCGACAGGTAATTGTCCCGGGCATTGATCAGGGCCCACTTTCCGCCGGAGGATGCCGGCACTTGCAGATCGATTCTTTTCGAAAGCTTTCCGTAAATCTCCGGCAGTCCCGGCAACTGGTCGGCCTTGCTGACCACATTCGGTGACCCGCCGATCTGCACCGCCGCCACCCCCTGCCGGAATGGCCGGGCATCGGAATAAAACGGAGCAATCGCCCAGTTTCCCTCCCGGTTGAGGTAACCCCATTTCGCGCCCTGTCGCGCGGGGGCCAATCCCTCGCTGAACATTCCCACCCAGTCAAACCTCGCCTGCCCCACTTTCCTCCCTTGGGCGTCCAGCAAACCCCACCGCGGCCCACGGCGAACCCCCGCCCTCTCCTCGGTAAACGGCCACGCCCAGTCCCACTGCTCCGGCCAAACCTTGCCGCCGGACTCATCCAAATAGACGAACCTCTCGCCTTCCAAGCCGGGTCGGGGGGTATTTTCCGCTCCATGGGAGAAAGCTCCTGCAATTGCCAGAGAACAAACCCATGCCATCCACGTTTTCACCATAAAATCATCCTCTTGCGCCCCTCTGGCGCAAAGGTTGCGAAGGCATGTTCCGGGACAGTCGGAGAATAACCTGTGCGCAAAGAGCCCCGCTTGTTCTTCCGCTTACCCCCCCTATCCTCCTTGATTTATGCCCTCGGATCCCTCGACCTTGCCATCCTGCTCCTCATCACCCTCACCGGAGTCTGCGCCGCCGCCACTTTTCTCGAATCAGGCTTCAACGCCCGCGTCGCCCGCGCCTACGTCTACGGCTCGCCCTGGTTTAATCTTTGGCTCCTTCTCCTCTGTCTCAATCTCATCTGCTCCGCCGCCACCCGCTGGCCTTGGAAGCGTCACCACGCCGGCTTCGTCATTACCCATGCCGGGATCATCACCCTGCTTGGCGGAGCCCTTCTGGGCCGGGCCCGCGGGTTCGAAGGATCCATCGATCTTTTTCAAAATGCGCCCGCATCCCAGCAGGTGCTGCTCGACCGCCCCCGCCTCACGGTGGAAAGCCCCGCCACCGGCCAA
>RGYX01000229.1 GCA_010031845.1 Verrucomicrobiota bacterium | reverse complement strand
AACATTCCATGGAATGTTGGATGGTCAAGAAAGGAGGATGGGCCACAACGAGCCATAGGGGCAAAAAGTCAGATGGTGCATGACCCGGCCATTTTTTGGGCGGAAACCAAAACGTATCCCTTACCCACCAACGTTGAGGCAGGGGCATTGACCCCTCGCTCCCGGTGAGAGGGGTTCAGCAGTTGGCGAGGGCAGCCTGAATCTTTTTAAAATCCGGTAATTCCAGCGGGGTGGGAGTCTGCTCCGCGTAACGGATGACCCCGCCCTTATCGATCACAAAGGCCGCGCGGGCGCTAACCGAGCCCAGCCCGATCAGGTCGGGCAACAAGGTTCCATAAGCTTTGCTGACTTCCTTGTTCAGATCGCTCAGGAGCGGAATCTTGATCTTTTCCTTGTCGGCCCAGGCTTCCTGGGCGAAAGGGGAGTCCACACTGATGCCATAGACGGCCGCATCCATTTTTTCGTAGGCGGAGAGGCCAGCCGAAACATCGCAGAACTCCTTGGTGCAGACGCCGGTGAAGGCGAGGGGGAAGAACAGGAGGACGGTTTTCTTTTTTCCGAAATTTTCGGAAAGTTTAACGACCTCGGGATCGCCGCCTCTTTTTGTTTTGAGCGAGAAGTCGGGTGCTTTACTGCCGGTGGATAGGGCCATGGTCTTGTCCTCCTGGGTTTAGTTTCGTCCGGGGGAGCCGTTGGTGCCCGTAGCTTCGCGAAGCACGGCTTTGCGGGAAAGTTTCACCCGGCCCTTGTCATCGACCCCGATGCACTTGACCTCAAGAAGGTCGCCCATTTTCACGGCGTCCTCCACGCGGGCGATGCGGGTCTCAGCCAGTTCGGAAATGTGCACCAGGCCGTCGCGTCCCGGGAAGATTTCGACAAAGGCGCCGAAATCCTTGAGGGAGACGACCCGACCCTTGTAGGTCTTGCCGACCTCAATTTCACCGGTCAGACCCGAAATTAATTCCTTGGCGCGAGCCATGGCGGGGCCGGTATTGGCGTAGATACGGACCGTGCCGTCATCTTCGACATTCACCTCAGCTCCGGTTTCGGCGCAGATGCCCTTGATGGTCTTTCCTCCGGGCCCGATGAGCAGGCCGATCTTATCCTGCGGAATCTTCACCATTTCGATCTGGGGGGCGTATTTGGAAATGGTGGAGCGTTGGGACGGCATGACTTTCGCCATGAAATCGAGGATCTGGCTGCGGGCATGGGTGGCGCGATCAATCGCGTCCTTCAATAGCGCCAGCGGAATTCCAGGGAGTTTCAAATCCAGCTGAAAGCCGGTGACTCCGGTCCGGGTTCCGCAAAGTTTGAAGTCCATATCGCCAAAGTGATCCTCGCTTCCGATGATGTCGGTGAGGAGCTGGTGGCGGAGCAGCTTGGCGCCAGTGTTGTCATATTCCGTGACAAGGCCAACGCTGATACCTGCGACCGGGGCCTTGAGGGGGACACCGGCATCAAGCAAGGCGAGGGTGCCTCCGCAGACCGAAGCCATGGAGGTGGAGCCGTTGGATTCCATCACCTCCGAGGTGACACGTAGGGCATAGCCAAATTCAGCGGCGGAGGGGATCACGGGTTCCAAGGAGCGTTCGGCTAGGGCGCCGTGACCGATCTCGCGGCGATTTTGACCGCCAAAACGGCCGGTTTCACCCACGGAGAAGGGGGGGAAGTTGTAATGGAGGAGGAAGCGCTTGGTGCTCTCACCCCCGGTATAGGCGTCGATCTCCTGGGCTTCTTCCAGCGGTCCGAGGGTGGCCAAGCAGACGGCCTGGGTTTCGCCCCGGGCAAAAAGGGAGGATCCGTGGGCGCGGGGGAGAAAGCCCACTTCACCCGAAAGATTGCGGACCTGATCGGCCGGCCGGCCGTCGCATCGTTTGTTTTTGTCGAGGATGGAGGTGCGGAAGGCCTTCTTCTGCAGATAGTCAAAGGCCTGAGAGATTTCGAAGGCGGTGGCCGTGGGAAACTTTTCCAGGATCTTGGCTTTGACCTCCTCGCGGAGCGCCTCGACCGCTTGGTATCGGGCGACTTTGGAAGGTTGGTAGATGGC
>RGYX01000228.1 GCA_010031845.1 Verrucomicrobiota bacterium | reverse complement strand
ATCAATTGCGCCCGCAATCCCAGGGCCGGCGCCTTTCCCTTGAACTTCCGCCATGCCTTTCGCACCTCCGCCCCCTCCCAACCCGCCAACAGCTCGTCCACCGCCGATTCTGCCAGCCGTGCCGCCTGCTCGGGCAGGGCGATGGTCCAGACCGGCGGCATTCCGACTGAAGGACCGAACGAGCGCGCCACCTTGGCAAAGATTCCGTCCATCGTGCCGATTTGTAGGCGGTGCATCCTCTCCGTCATCGCCTCCAACACCTCGGCACACTCCTCCACGGTCGGCTCCTTGCCAGATCCCGAGATCTCCCCCAGCTGTTTCCGCTTTTCGGAATCAAAGACCGCCCGCGCCAACCATCCCAGCACCCGCGATAGAATCTCCCCCGCCGCCGCCCGGGTGAAGGTGGTCGCCAGCACGGTCGTTGGATCCACCCGGCCCCCGCCCAACTCCGGTTCCAACAAGACCCGCAAGAACCGGCCGGCCAGTTGGTAGGTCTTACCGCTTCCCGCCGAGGCGGAAATCAGCGTGGTACAAACCGCCTTTTTCATTCCGTCTCCTCCTCGTCGCTTTCCCTTGGAATCCCCGCCTGTCCGCACAACGCCATAAAAGTCTCCGATGTCGTCTCGGGATCCAGTTGCCCGAGATCTTTCCATTGGCCATCCAAAATATCCGCCGCCACCTCGCCCGCCTTTTGCAACGCCCGCTGCACCAGGTTTGCATCCATTGGCTTCGACACCGCCGCCTTTTCCACGTCCTTGGGCAGGTGGAAATAAACCAGATCACACCTTTCGGAATCCCAACCCTTGGCCGCCTCTCCCAAGACCAGTGGTGCCAGCTCCCGATAGAGAGGCATCTGCAAATCCCTCCATGTTCCGTCTGCATCGCAATGCGCTCGTTCGGGGGTCTTGGGCACGGAACTGGTTTTCACATCCACCACTCGCCACCGCTTTTGCTTTTCATTCCAGTCCACCCGGTCCGGCCGCCCATGCACCAGCAACGACCGCCCTTTGGCATCCTTCAGGGCAAACTCCTTGTGGCTCTCCTTCCCCTTCTCCTCCTCGGCCACAACGATCTGCCATCCCTCGGCCCGCTCGCGCGCCTGCACCCGGGCAAAACCCTCCAGCCTCGCCCCCGCCATCTCCAACTGCCACCCCACCGCCGCTTTGGGATTTCCGCCAAACCTTTCCTTCGATTGCCGATCCAGCTCTCTCTGAAGGAAAGCAAAGATCTCCTTTTCGTCCGTGCTCTCCCGCAATTTTTTGTCCTTACCGAAAGCACCCACCACCCGATGGATCAAACTGCCGAATCCCGCCGGCGAAAGTTCTCCGGGCTCGTCCTCCACTGCCCCCAAACCGAGAACCGACCGAAAATAGAAATAGCGCGGACTTTGCAGATAGTCCCGGAAAGATGTCACGGAAACCCTGTCGATCTTCTCTTTTCCCGGAGGCACATCGCCGAATCCGGCACCGGGTTTTAACGTTTCCGTCTTTTTTCTCCCTTCCGGTTTTTCCGTTAGCGCCAGGACCCGCGCAGCCAGTTCCCTGCCCTTTAACCCCGCCAGCAGAAGGCGGCTCGGCTTCACCGGATCTCCCGCCGGATTGAACGAAGGCACCACCAGTCCGACGATCCCGCGTTTTCCCGCCCTTGTTCCCAGCACGACCGCGAGCGCGTATGCGTCTCTGGCCAATCTCCGCAGATTGTCGTTCACTCCCAACACTTCCCGCAGGTGGCCAGGAAGAAATTCATCCGCCGTCACACTCTTCGGCACCGCCCCCTCGTGAAACGAGGCCACCGCCACAGAGGGAGAATCCTCCTCAGCCAGTTCCAACCACCCGACCATCTCCACCGCACCCACCCGCGAGGGCTCGGGCACGCGTTCATTTTCCATTTCGGCCAGGACGAGACGGAGAAAGTCTGCCGTTCGGATCTTTTCCAGATATGGCAATTTCAGGGATCCTAGCTCCGCCATTACTTTTCTGACTTTTTGCAGCGAGTCCCTCATCATCCGACCCGACGGCAGATCCAGATTCACCTCCATCTTGCCGTAAATCTCCACGAGCATGTCCGAAG
>RGYX01000227.1 GCA_010031845.1 Verrucomicrobiota bacterium | reverse complement strand
CGAGACAGAACCGGACGCCAAAACGATCCAACAGGCCAAGGAGAACTTCGAGAAAAACACCACCTTGGTATATGAGTTGATCGGCAAACTTCGTGAGGATCTGAGGGTGTTGCCGCAAGACCCGGAGGAGGGGGAGTTGGCGGCCCAGACGCGGGAAGTGGTCAGCCAGATTGAAGGCTCCTTTCGTTCCACCACAGACCTGGCACACAGCTGCCTGGCGGCACGCCAGGCGGGGGATCGTCCCAAGGCGAAGGAGTTGCTGGAGTTCACCTTCAAGGGGCAGATGGAATTGCGCACCCTCCGCTCGAAGCTGCAGGAAATTACCGCCCAGATGGCGGAGGTTTCCGCCCACCGGGCGGTGGCGAGAAAGAACCGGGTTTTGATCAGCAGCACGGCCACGACGTTGTTGGCGGTGGTCCTGGGGTTGGGGGCAGCCTGGGTCATATCACGAAACATGGCCAAACCGGTGCTGGAACTCCTCCGCACCACCCGGGCGGTGCAAGGAGGAAACTTGAGCGCGCGTGTCGGTAAACTTCCGGAGGACGAGATCGGCCAGTTGGGGGACAGCTTCAATGCGATGGTTGATGAGTTAAAACGGAAAGAAAACCTGCAGAAGGCGATCGGCTCCTACATTGACCCGCGGATCGTGGAGAAGGTGATTCTGCCGGGGCGACCGGAAGACGTGGCGGGTCAGAAGCGGGTGATGACGGTTCTTTTCACCGATCTGGTGGGCTTCACCACTCTCGGTGAAAATCTGACCCCGGGTGGGTTGGTCCATGTGATCAACCGTTACTTCACCCTGATGTCGGAGTGTGTGCGGGCGGAACACGGGATCATCGATAAGTTCATCGGGGATGCGATCATGGCCTATTGGGGCCCGCCGTTTGTTCCGGAGGAGGAGCAGGCGGGGGCGGCCTGCCGGGCAGGTGGAGGCGTTGGCCCAGTTCCGGGCGGAGCTGCCCGACTTGATGGGACTGCGAAAAAACCTTCCGGAGATCAACCTGCGGATCGGCCTGGCCACGGGCGAGGTCGTGGTGGGCAACATCGGAAGCGACACGGCCCGTAGTTACACCGTGATGGGCGACGTGGTGAACCAGGCATCGCGGTTGGAGTCGGCGAACAACGTGTACGGAACGCGGATCCTGATTTCGGAGGAGACAGGTCGCATGGCCAGCCGGATTGTCGAAACAAGGGAGATTGATTCTCTTGCGGTGAAGGGGAAGACGGAGCCGGTGCAGGTGTATGAATTGCTGGCCCTGCAGGGGAAATTGCCGCCGGAGATGGAAAAGAGGCGGAGCCGGTTTGCCGAGGGGCTGGAGGCGTACCGCAAACAGGCCTGGCCGGCAGCGGAGATGATCTTTCAGGAGCTGGTGGAGAAGTATGCTGATGCCCCATCGCGGGCGTTTTTGGAGAGGGTCAAGATTCTGCGGCAACATCCTCCGGGGGCGGGTTGGGATGGGGTTTGGAGGATGACGGGAAAGTAATTTAAAGCCCCAGATCCAGCGAGCGGCTGGAGTCCAAGCTATCAAGCCCAAATCGGGGAAACCCACCCGACGCACCCTTCCGCCTTGAACCTTGGCTCAGGTTTGGGTCATCCCGGATCGCTTTTCCGCCTGACTTTGATTTGTTCATGGGATTCTGTGAATACCTGCGGGTCCCCGCTTGACGATCCTCGAAGGTTCGGTGAAGTAGTGCGCTTGAGATCAGCAAGTTCCATGGATGTCACGGATAGGATTCTGATCCTTGATTTTGGTTCCCAATACACCCAGGTCATCGCCCGCCGGATCCGCGAGGCGAAGGTGTATTCCGAAATCGTCCCGCACACCATTTCCGCACGGGAGGTTTTGGCTCTTCGACCCAAGGGGATCGTTCTTAGCGGGGGTCCAGCCAGCGTCTATGGCAAGAACGCTCCGAAGATGGACCGGGCCATTTTTCATCTTGGAGTTCCCATCCTTGGGATCTGTTACGGAATGCAGCTTTTGGTCAAAGAGTTTGGCGGGGAGGTGGCGAGGGGAACCCGGCGGGAGTATGGTCGGGGAACCCTTCGTCGGCGCAAGGCCTGTCCCCTTCTGGCCGGATTGCCGGCCAAACTGGAAATC
>RGYX01000226.1 GCA_010031845.1 Verrucomicrobiota bacterium | reverse complement strand
TTTTTGATGGCGATGAGGAAGGTGACCGCCTCTTTGCCGTCGATCAGGCGGTGATCGTAGGAAAGAGCAAGGTTCATCATCGGGCGAATCTCCACCTGGCCATTGACGGCGACCGGACGTTGTTGGATGGCGTGCAGGCCAAGGATGGCCGATTGCGGAGGGTTGAGGATGGGGGTGGAGAGAACCGAGCCGTAGATGCCGCCGTTAGAGATGGTAAATACGCCGCCCTCCAAGTCGGGGAGGGAGAGTTTGCCTTCGCGCGCGCGGCTGGCGACAGCCGCCAGGCTTTTTTCCAAGCCGGCAAGATCGAGCTGATCGCAATCACGCAGTACTGGGACAACCAGGCCTCGGTCGGTCCCGACCGCCACGCCAATATCGTAGTAGTGCTGTTCCACGATATCATCTCCTTCAATGCGGGCGTTGAGTGCGGGAACCGCCTTAAGGGCGTGCACCGAAGCCTGAAGGAAAAAGCTCATGAAGCCGAGTTTGACGCCGTGTTCGGCCTGGAAGACGGGCTGAACCTCGGTCCGGAGGGCGATGAGGTTGGAGAGATCGGCTTCGTTGAAGGTGGTGAGAATGGCGGCGGTGTGTTGGGCACTAACGAGGCGATCGGCGATCTTGCGGCGTAGGGGCGACATTTTCCGACGGGTCTCCTTGCCGGACCGAAAGGTGCGGGGTGCGGCATCGGCGGCGCCAGGGGTGCTCGGAGAGGGAACATGGGAGGCGGGAGCAGAAGAAGCCGTGCGGTCGTTGAGTTTGACGGGAGCTTCGGTTTTAGGAGCGGAAGCAGCGCGGTTTGAGGCGGCAGCACCGGCCTTTGGCTCGGAGCCTCCTGCCGCCTTTTTGCCGGCTTTACCCGGGACAATGTTGGCCACGATTTGGCCGACTTTGACCTCGGTGCCTTCCGGAACCAGGGTTTCAAGGATGCCGTCGGTCTCGGCGAAGACTTCCGATGTGACTTTGTCGGTCTCGATTTCAAACAGCGCATCGCCCGTGGCGACAGCCTCCCCGTTTTTCTTTTTCCAGCTACCGATCACACCGGAGGTGATGGACTCTCCGACGGAGGGGACTTTGACGGGGATGGAGTTGGCGGTTTGTGTGCTCATCGTCTCTTTCGTTTAGGTTTGGAGGCTGATTTGGGTTGGGAAGATTTCAATGCGGCTGTCTTGGGCAGGACGGGCTTGGCGGAGGCGGGAGCCCCGAAAGCCTCCTGCACCAGTTGGGTTTGTTCGAGATTGTGGATGGCAAGGGAGCCGGTGGCGGGGGACGAAGATGCGTCGCGGCCGGCATAACGGACCTTTTTGCCGAGGAGGTTCTGGAGTTTGAGAGCCAGGTGGCTCCAGGCTCCCATATTCTCCGACTCTTCCTGGCACCACACGATTTCGGCTTCGGGGGAGTGGCGGGCGAGGATGGAGAGAAGTTTCTGCGTGTGCAGCGGATATATCTGTTCCAGGCGGAGGATGGCCGTGTCAGTGATATCGTTTTTCGTCCGGTAATCGCGGAGGTCGTAAAATACTTTGCCGGAGCAGAGAATGACACGGCGAGCGCCCTTGGTGATATCCGAATCGGGCAGGATTTCCTCGAAGGAGCCGCGGGTGAGGTCGGTGACCGGGCTGGTGGCGCGGGCATCCCGGAGGAGTCCCTTGGGAGTCATGACCACGAGCGGTTTGAGAATTTTGCGGAGAGCCTGCCGGCGGAGTAGATGGAAGTAGTTGGCGGGCGTGGTGGGATAACAGACGGCCATATTGTCCTCGGCGCAAAGCTGGAGAAACCGTTCAAGGCGGGCGCTGGAGTGTTCCGGGCCCTGCCCATGGTAGCCGTGGGGAAGAAGAAGGGTCAGACGCGAGGTCGTTCCCCATTTGGATTCGGAGGAGGTGATGTACTGATCAATCTGGGTTTGGGCGCCGTTGGCAAAGTCGCCGAACTGGGCTTCCCACAGGACCAGCATTTCCGGGCAATCGAGCGAGTAGCCATAATCGAACCCGAGGACCGCAGCTTCGGAAAGGGGGCTGTTGTAGACACAGAAGGAGGCCTGGTTTTTGGAAAGGTTCTTCAGGGGGATGTAGCGGGCGCGGGTGCGCAGGTCGTAGATGGCGGCGTGGCGTTGGCTGAAGGTGCCGCGGCG
>RGYX01000225.1 GCA_010031845.1 Verrucomicrobiota bacterium | reverse complement strand
GAGTTGTGACTTATTGCCTTCGTGGGCTGAAGAATTTCACGGAAAACCCTTGTCATAAACGGATTTTTCAGGCAGGATTTTAAATTCCGCTGTCATCCGGTCGGTGTCTGAGAGGATATCGATTAGGTCAGTCGGCATGTGACGGTTCAGGGAATCGTCCTCCATGCGTGCTTCGAGCGCTTCATGGAACCCGCCAACGGGGTGCCTTCTATCTAGGGAAGTCTGCGGGGGAGAAAACAAAACATGCCGACGATCAATCAGCTGGTTCGTTTTGGCCGTTCCGCCCTCAAGCGCGGCACCAAAGCCCCCGCCTTGCACGGATGTCCCCAGCGTCGCGGTGTTTGTTTGCAGGTCATGACTCGTACTCCGAAAAAGCCGAATTCGGCCCTCCGAAAGGTTGCCAAGGTTCGGCTTTCCAACGGTGAGGAAGTCATCGCATACATTCCCGGGGAAAACCACAATTTGCAGGAGCACTCGATTGTTCTGGTCCGTGGCGGTCGAGTGAAAGACTTGCCCGGCGTCCGTTACCATATCGTCCGTGGCACGCTGGATGCCCTCGGTGCCTCCGGTCCCAGCAACTCGAACAAGCTGGCCCGACTTGTTTCCCGCAGCAAATACGGTGTCAAACGCCCGAAGGGCGGTGGTGCCAAAGCGGCCGCTGAGGCCAAACCGGCGAAAGCCTAACCCCCAGGAGATTCTCTCATGTCCCGCCGTCGTCGTCATATTTCCCGCAAGACCACTCCGGATCCGGTTTTTGAGAGCCCCCTTATCGGACGGATGATCGGATATATCCTCAAAAGAGGGAAGTATTCCACCGCCAGCCGTTTGGTTTACAACGCCATCAAAAGGGCGAATGAGGGCGGCTCCGGAGGTGATCCTTTGGCCGTGGTGCAGAAAGCGGTTGAGAACGTGAAGCCCCGTTTGGAAGTAAAATCCCGGCGAGTGGGCGGCGCGACTTATCAGGTGCCCGTGGAAACCACTCCCGAACGGCAACTATCGCTGGCTCTGCGCTGGATTGTGGAATTGGCCAACAACCGTAAGGGCATGGCTTTTGAAAAAGCCTTATCCCAAGAGATCCGCGATGCCGCGGCCGGGCAGGGGAACGCCATCAAGAAACGGGATGAGACCCACCGGATGGCCCAGGCCAACCGGGCTTTTGCGCATCTGCGCTGGTAGAGGACCAGGACCAAGACGATGCCTCCCGCCGCTGTATCTGCCCGAAGCTATTCCCTCGAACGCACGAGGAACATCGGGATCTGCGCCCACATCGACGCGGGAAAAACCACGCTGACCGAGCGTATTCTTTTTTACACGGGCAGCATCCACAAGATGGGTGAGGTGCACGAGGGCACCACCGTGACAGATTGGATGGAGCAAGAAAGGGAGCGTGGCATCACGATCACCTCGGCCGCCACCACCTGTTTCTGGCCGGTGAAGGAAGAGGCCGGGCTGGTGAAATCCTTCGAGAAAACCAAAAACCGCATCAACATCATCGACACTCCTGGGCATGTGGACTTCACCGCCGAGGTGGAGCGTTCCCTCCGGGTCCTGGACGGCGCCATCGCCGTATTTTGCGGGGTGGCCGGAGTGCAGCCTCAAAGCGAGACCGTATGGCGGCAGGCCAACAAGTACGGCGTTCCGCGTATTGCATTCGTCAACAAGATGGACCGCACGGGCGCAGATTTTGACAAGGCCGTATCTGAAATGAAAACCAAGCTCGGGGCTAACGCCTGCCCCATCTTGATCCCCATGGGCAAAGAGGACACCCTCCAGGGGCAATTGGACCTAATCAACCAAAAGGCAATTGTCTACACGGACAGCAAAAACCTTGGATCCACCTACGAGATCCGCGACATCCCGGAAGAATTTAAGGCCCTCGCCAAAAAAGGTCTGGATGAGTTGATTGAGCGGGTCGCGGATGTGGATGAGGAAGTGGGGAATTTATTTCTTGAGGAAAAACGTCCCGATGTAAAGCAACTCAAGGCAGCCATCCGCCGGGCCGTGATCGCCAACAAACTGGTTCCGGTGGTGGGGGGGTCGGCCTTCAAAAACAAGGGAGTCCAAAGCTTGGTTGACGCCGTGGTGGAGTATCTCCCCAGCCCGATCGATATTCCTCCGGCCGTCGGGCA
>RGYX01000224.1 GCA_010031845.1 Verrucomicrobiota bacterium | reverse complement strand
GTTCCAGCCAAGAGACGGGATTGGCGCTGTAGTGCTGCACGGCGTACTGCTGGAACTGGCCGTAAGTGGAATCGTTTTTGCCGTCGACCCGGAGATGGCGATCCCGCATGGAGAGTTCTCCCCAACCGATTTTGTCGTCCCGGGCCTCGGGTTTTCCGGTTTTTTGGAAGACATTGATGCCGGCGGTGCAGGGGGCGGAGATCAGGGGCCCCAATTTGGTGCCGGAATCCCTGCCGGCGTCGGCCAAGGCGGCCTGAATCGCGTCGCAACCGATCGCCATTCGCGCCGAGTACTCTTCCTGGGTAAGTTTGGTACTTTCCTTGTGATTGGGCTCGTTGAAAAGCTGGTAGCGGCGTACTTGGTGCTGGACGGCTAGTTGGTAGGATTCGGCATAGTAGGCCTCCCAGTATTTCCAGGCATTGGCCCAATTCGTTTTCCCGTCAGGTTGCAGCAGTTTGAAGGCAAAGGGACAGGTGATGGTGGCCAGGAGCTCGATGCCGTCCTGACGAAGGGCATGCAAGGGGGCGGCGTCCAGCTTGGAGGGATGTTGCCAGAGTTTGGGGGTTTCCTGTTTCGCCGAGCCACGCAACTTTCGGGTGCCGGATTCGAATTGGCTGAATGTGGAGATCTTTTTCGGATCCCCCTCCTGGGGGGTAACATTCAGGCGCAAGCGGGCCCCATTGACTCCCAGGGCCCGGATCCACTCCGGGAAGGCGGAATCCTTT
Source organism: Verrucomicrobiota bacterium (assembly GCA_010031845.1). GTDB lineage: Bacteria > Verrucomicrobiota > Verrucomicrobiia > Methylacidiphilales > Verrucolacustridaceae > Verrucolacustris. The sequence goes on along the minus strand of RGYX01000224.1, from coordinate 1,406 downwards.
GGCATCTCGCCGGTGTTGATGCCGATGATCAGCGGGGTTCTGCCCACAACCTTGTTCTGGATGGTCACGCGGGCGGATTCCTCGGCTTGCAAGACCATCGGGACGCAGAAGAGCAGGAGACGGGCAAGGTGATGAGGCATTGACTTAGAGATGGTTTTTCAGGAAACGGAGAACCACGGGGGTCAGATCCTTTTCCAATGGATCCTGCTTTTCCTTGGGTTTTGCATTACGCAGAAAGTGAGAGTGACTTACCAAGCCAAACCAGACGAGTTCGAATTACGCCCTGATTTTTTGAGGGCATTGGCGAGAAGCGATAAAATAGGGCTCATTTGCAGGAGGTAATTTGACTGACCGGCGGGAGTAAGGAAAGGTTCACGATGCGCGGTCTTAGTTGGACTCTTTTTCGGAGATATCGCGTAAGGTGGATCCGTGTTGGATTTCACCCTCGGTGATCAGGTGTTTGATGTTTTGCGGAATGCCGGTCTCCCCGCGTTGTAGCATCGCCGTCAGCATTTCGACTGCATGTCGCCCAATCAACCGCCCGTCCTCCACGATGCCGTGCAGGCCGTGATCGGAGGGGGCAAGGTTGACCGCGGCAATTCCGATGTCTTGGGGTACCCGAAGGCCGCTGTGGGGAAGGTGTTCCCGGGCCAGATTGGCCCAGCCCCGGGTGGTGATCACAACGTCGGGTTTTGATTTTTTAATGGCGGCCAGAAAATCCGAAAAATGGGGAGAGGTTAAAAAAACAGGATCGGAGGGAATGAGTTCAAGTTGGCGAAGGCTGATGGCAAAGCCGGCTGACCAAGCTGAGGAGACGCGCAGGTCGGAATGGAGGGAGAGAATAAGTCGGGGTCTTCGGTAGCCCAAACGATGGATTTTTTCCATCAGCCGCTGGATGGAGCGGAAGTGATCGAGGGCAACATTATGAACGGAGGGTTGGGTGAGGGTGCAGCCGAAGGACACCACGCTGAAATCATCCCAGTCGAGGTTGAGGGAAGCGTTGGGGGCCGGTTGGGGTGGGAGAAGGAGTCCTCGGATCGAGCGGTTGCGCAGGATTTGGGATGGGGATTTGCCTGCGGCCAGAATTCCGGGAAGCCAGAGGGTATCCAGTCCGTAGCCGAGTTCGGCGGCCCGCAGTTTGGCTCCCTCCTGATAAAAAGAAAAGTGGGGGTTGTCTTTCCATCCCTCCTCTTTGGGGAAATTGGTAATCCAGGCGAGATTGGCGAGAAAACCGGCTGGCCGCAGGGAATTTTTGTAGAAAGCGAGGGCGGAGAGGTGGGGATCGGGGACGTATTGCAACCGTCTAACCACGGCCAGGACTTTTTTGCGGGTTTTCTCGGGGATGCCCGGATGGTTCTTGAGGGCCCGGGAGACCGTGGAATGGTGCACCCCTGCCTCTTTGGCGA
>RGYX01000223.1 GCA_010031845.1 Verrucomicrobiota bacterium | reverse complement strand
CTAAGCGGCTTTGCGGGATTCCTTGCGTTTGATGATCGGGCCGCGTTGACCTTCCGCGACGGCGCGGTTAATGATCACCTCCTCCACATCGTCACGCGAAGGGATATCGTACATCAGGTCTAGCATCATTCCCTCCAGCAGGCTCCGTAGAGCCCGTGCGCCCGTACCTTTTTTCAGGGCCGCCTCAGCGAGGCAGCGGAGGGCGTCCCGGGTAAAGTTCAGCTTCACGCCCTCCATACCGAGGAGCTTGGCATACTGCCGGGTCAGGGAATTCTTGGGATCGGTGAGAACACTGATGAGTTCATCGGCGGTCAACGGACTGAGGTGGGTCAGTACCGGCAGTCGACCAATGAACTCAGGGATCATGCCGAAGCGGAGCAGGTCATCCGGTTCGGTATAACGCAATAGACCCAGGCCGTCCTCCTGCACGTTCTTGGTGGAACTCAGATCGGACCCAAAGCCCAGAGCGCGACCTCCCATCCGCTTGTGCACGATTTCCTCCATCCCGACGAAACCGCCCCCACAAATAAAGAGAATATTCTGAGTGTTCACCGCAATATGATCCTGCTGGGGATGTTTCCGGCCACCCTGGGGGGGGACTTGGCAAACGGTACCTTCCAGGATCTTTAACAAGCCCTGCTGGACACCCTCGCCGGAAACGTCCCGGGTGATGGAGGCGCTGTCCGACTTGCGGCCGATCTTGTCAATTTCGTCGATGTAGACGATTCCGAGCTCAGCACGTTTGACGTCGTAATCTGCATTTTGGAGGAGGCGCAGGATAATGGTTTCCACGTCCTCACCGACGTACCCGGCTTCCGTCAAGGAAGTGGCATCGGCGATGGCAAAGGGGACATCGAGAATCCGGGCGAGGGTTCGTGCGAGGAGGGTCTTGCCGGAACCGGTGGGACCGATCAGGAGAATATTGCTTTTTTCCAGTTCCACATCGGCATGATCCGTGGGAAGGGTGTCGGACTGGTCCCCCCGAATGCGCTTGTAGTGGTTGTGCACGGCCACGGCGAGGGTGCGTTTGGCCCGGTCTTGCCCCACCACGTGTCGGTCGAGTTCCGCCCGGATTTCCCGGGGCTTGGGAAGGTTCTTTAGTAAAGGTTGCTTGGTTGGATCCCCAGCGGTCTCCCGGTTGAGGATGTTGGTGCAAAGGGTGATGCAGTTGTCGCAGATGTAGACGCCTGGGCCGGCGATCAGTTTTTTCACCTCCGCATGACTCTTTCCGCAGAAAGAGCAAAGGGTGAGATGGGTGGGGCGGGCCATCGTGGCTCCGGAGCTTATTTCGAGGGCTGGGATTCCTTGCGGAAGCTGACCACGTGATCGACCAGACCGTAGGCCTTGGCGTCGTCCGCGGACATGAAGCGGTCACGGTCAGTGTCTTTTTCCACCGTTTCGAATTTCTGTCCGGTGTGGAAAGCCAGAATTTCATTCAGCCTCTTTTTGGCACGGAGTATTTCTTGGGCCTGAATGCTAATGTCGGTCGCCTGGCCTTGGGCGCCACCCAGGGGCTGGTGGATCATGATGCGGGCGTTTGGCAGGCAGTATCGTTTGCCCTTGGTTCCCGCGGCCAGAAGCACGGCCCCCATGCTGGCAGCCTGACCGATGCAGTAGGTCGCCACATCGCAGGTGATGTACTGCATGGTGTCGTAGATCGCTAATCCGGCGGTGACGTAGCCGCCCGGGGAGTGGACATAGATGTTCACGTCCTTCTTCGGGTCCTCCATCTGCAGAAAGAGAAGCTGAGCGATAATGGAGTTGGCCATGCTGTCATCGATGGCCGTGCCAATGAAGACGATACGGTCTTTGAGGAGGCGGGAGTAGATGTCATAGGCCCGTTCGCCCCGACCTGTCTGCTCAATGACGCTGGGAACGAAGTAATCGGCTTTGGGATCCGCGCTCATTTGGGAAAATTAACTGCGGACGGCGTGCTGCAAAAGAAAATCAACCGTCTTTCTGCGCAACAGGGTGTCAGCAAGTGAGGGTAACGATCCAGACTTCTGGAGGCGCTTGGCAAAGAGCCGGACATCCTGACCGGAGTGCGAGGCCAGATGGGCGACCTCATGGAACACCTCTTCCTCGGTCACTTTGATCTCTTCGGCCTCGGCGATCTTGCGGAGGAGGAAGGATAGTTTCACGTTGTCCTCTGCATTGCG
>RGYX01000222.1 GCA_010031845.1 Verrucomicrobiota bacterium | reverse complement strand
TGAAGATCTTTTCCGCAAAATTGCCCAGTCCTCCGATGACTCCGCCCACTATGTTCTGGTCCGGACCAAAGCCTCCTTCGCCGTCCTCAACCGTTACCCTTATAACCTTGGCCACCTTATGGTCTGCCCCTACCGGGAAGTTGACGATCTCGCCTCCCTCTCCGCCCAGGAGTCCTCCGACCTCTGGACGTTGGTCAACCGGATGACAGAACTGCTCAAAAAAACCCTGAACCCCGATGGATTTAACATGGGGCTAAACTTGGGCAGTGCGGCCGGGGCCGGCGTTCCCAAACATCTCCATATCCACGTCGTTCCCCGCTGGGCCAACGACGCCAATTTCATGACCACCACCGGCACCACCCGCATCCATCCCGGCGATCTTACGAACGTCTACACCAAGCTCCGTTCTGCTCTCGAACCTTAACCTCGGTAGGGGCGATGGTCTCCATCGCCCGATAGAATTTTGAAGCGCCCTTTGTTTTAACTTCGGTAGGGCGGCCTCGATGAGGCCGCCTCGCCGAACCGATGAAGTTGAATGATTCAATTTAGGCGGGGTCATCGACCCCGCCCTACCTAATCCTTCAACCTAATCTTCTAATTCCACCGCCCCCCTGGTAGGGCCCGACATCCCGGCAGTCCGCCAATTTTAGACCCACGGCTCTTTTTACTTCGCTGACTCAAAATCCAATTTTTCTTCTTTTGGGTTCAGGTCCCGGCTCCAACAACGGTAAAAGTTGCTAATCGTCCCAGGATCACCTCATTAGCTGACATAGCCTCCCGCATCCGGACAAAAGCCCTCACGATATAGACACTCATATTAACGGCTCTTGGCGAGCGCAGAACGGTGGACGCCATTAAGGCTCCCTGCTCCGTAAAAGCGATAGGCAAAACATTGGTGTAGATGGACTTGCCGATGTGGTCGCATTTTGCGACCACCTCTTCCCACTCCTTTTGGGTGATCCGAAAGACGAAATCCTCTGGAAACCGGGCCGCATTTCTCCTTACCTGCTCATTTAACCTCTTGGTCTTTACCCCGTACAGTGGCGCTAGATGCAAATCCAGGAGGATCGGCAAACCCCGCACCCAAAAAATCGGTATTTCCCGCTCCATACAGGATATAACTCCGCTTTTTGAAAAAAGATGCGGTCGTTTTTCTCTTCGCGAAAAAAGAAGATAGGATTTAGGGGATAGGATATAGGAAAGCTTCGTCGCTTATACCGGCCACCCCTCTGCCCAACTTTATTTTAATCTTTAAACTTAATCTGTCCTGCGGCGCACCCGACGCAAAGCGATCCCCCCGACCAAGCCCGCCGCGAGCAGCGAAAGGGCGGAGGGCTCAGGAACTGCGTTGACCACGATACGGTCGATCGCGAAGCCTCCAATATCGGTGATGTTGCGGATCTCAAACCTTCCCACCGAACCATAGGAGGAAAAATCCATATGCACAGGGGTGGTGCCAACACCGGGGGCAAGAATATTGACCACACCGAGAGTCGTTCCGGAACTGCTGAATAGGCTGATGTTGGCTACCGATAGTCCGGAGGCTGCTTCAACCCCGTTCACAGAAACTCCCAGCAACTCATACCCGGCGGCAGCCGTAAAAATCCCATTTGCGGTGGCACCTCCAGTCGCTGGATCCATGATGGTTAAGAAGTTGGTGCCCTCGGAGGCATATTGGACAAAATTATATACACTTAGACTGGCATTTAAAGTGTCGGTAGTGATTGTAAATTCCGCATACTGAGTGGTGAAACTCCCTGCGGGCCTATCCTCAAAGCCTCGGATGATGGTGGCCGCATCCAGCCTTGCAAACATCAAGGTTGCCAAGCAAAGGCACGAGTAGACTTTATTCATCCGCACATACTACTCATTTCCATAGGATTTCAATGCCGCCCATGTGATTAATCTATCCTTCTGCCATTCAATGATCTATAGAAGTCTTTCATGGTAAAGATAGCGCTCTTGTTCTCCGGCCAAGGGGCCCAGCGGGTCGGCATGGGGACCGACCTAGCCGAAGCCTCCCCGGCCGCACGGAAGATCCTCCAAATGGGCTCAGGCATCCTGCCGGAGGACTTCTCAACCATTCTAAAATCCGGACCCGAGGAAACCCTTACCCGTACCGCCTACTGCCAGCCTGCCCTCTATCTGCACGGCCTCGCC
>RGYX01000221.1 GCA_010031845.1 Verrucomicrobiota bacterium | reverse complement strand
CTTTTGAGCGGCGGCGTGAATCTGGGCGTACTCCCCGGAGACCTGATAAGCGGCAAGGGGAAGATGGGTTCTCTCCCGCAGGTCGCGGAGGATATCGAGATAAGGCCCGGCCGGTTTCACCATCAGGACATCGGCTCCTTCTTTTTCATCCAAAAGGGCATCCCTCAGAATGGCTTTCCGGTTTCCTGGGTCCCCCTGATAACCCCGCTTATCAAGGGCGTGGGTTCCGGCGGAATGGGCGCTTCCCACGGCATCGCGGAAAGGGCCGTATAATGAAGAGGCAAACTTGGCCGCATAGGAAAGGATCCCGGTTTCGCTAAAGCCGGCCTGGTCGAGGGCTTTTCGGATGTATCCAATCCTTCCGTCCATCATGTCGGAGGGAGCGACAAAATCAGCTCCGGAATCCGCCAGAAGAACCGCCTGTTTCATCAAGAGTCGGACAGTGGCGTCGTTATCCACATCCTTGCCGGACCGTTGGAGAACACCGTCGTGACCATGCGAAGTGTAGGGATCGAGCGCAACGTCCGCGAAAACGGGAAGGTTAGGCAGTTCCTTCTTGAGTGCCCTAAGAGTTCGATAGATCAGTCCTTTGGGATTGAGGGCTTCTTTGGCGTTGGGGGTGCGAAGCCTTTGTGGAATGGAAGGGAAAATAGCTATCCCACCCAACCCGCGGTGGGCGAGTCGGGTGGCTTCGCGAAGTAATCCGGATACGGGAAAACGGAAGTGGCCCGGGAGACTCGCAATGGACTCAGGCTTACCCTGCCCATCGATGACGAAAAGGGGGGCCACAAGGTGGGATGGGGGGATCTGGGTTTCCGAGAAAAGACGGCGTATGCCGGCCGTCCGACGCAGACGTCGGGAGCGGATCGGAATGGAAAGTGGAGAAACGGACATCCCGCATTCTAACCAGTGGATCGCGAGGAGCCAATTCTCGGTCACTTGACAGCAGATAAATGTTTGACAAATTGTATGTCATGCAAACCAATGTCAGCGGGCTTCTCAGAGAGTTTCCTAAATATCGTCAGGCGGCCATGGCGGGACAAAAGGTCCTCATTAAGACTAGGGAAGGGGATCTGACTCTATCGGCGCACAAAAAAGCGGATTCCGCCCTCTTGGGCTGCATGAAGGGCGTGTTTCATTCGACATCGCATGATTTGATCCGACCCACCTTACCTGAGAAAAAATGGAAATACGGAATTTGAAGGTATTGCTGGATACGCACGCGGTTCCCTTGGTTTTTGGTGACCCTGCAAGATTAGGAAAGGAATCCAGAAGGACCTTGGAGTCTTGTGACCCGGAGGAGATCGCGATCTCCGACTTCTCCCTGTACGAGCTAGCGGTTCTTCTTGAAAGGGGGCGGATCAAAGTTTCCCAACCTGCGGACACGGTTTTAGGTGAAATCGCATCCCGCATCACCCTTGTGTCTCTGGATGCAGAAATAGCTTTGGAGGCCATCCGACTTCCGCTTCCCCATGGGGATCCGTTTGATCGCGTCATCGTTGCAACCGCCCGGAAATACCGACTGCCACTGATTACCCGCGACACCATAATCATGGGGAGCAAGTTGGTGAAAACGATTTGGTAATTGAACTATCGGGGCAGGGCGGTCAGGGCGTCTTTCCAAAGAACGATGGCAAAGACAAAGCAGATCAGAGCGGCAATCCAGCGACCATTTTTCTCCAAAAAGTCAGAACACTTTTGTTTGATGGCCGGACCTGCCTCGGGTCGAAAGATGGCCAAAAGAAGAGGTACAATGGCCGGCAGGAGGGATAAAAAGCTGAAAAGAGCGAAAGCAGAAACTTTGGCCAAAACGCCGCTGGCCCGGGTGATCTGGTGACCAACGGTGATCGCGAGAATTGAGGTTTTGGGGTGAAGACCGGTCGTGAAGAGGCCGATCAGGAAAGTGCTCGAAAGATAGTGAAAGTTGATGGGTGAATCTAAATTCGTGTTCAGAGAGGGAAAAAAGGCGAGGAATTTGGCCTTGAGTCCATGGGCGGGGGATTTTGGTTTCGGTGTGCGGTCATCCTTTCCGGTTAAAAACTGCCAGGCCCGATAGATGCCCAACCCAAGGAGAGCCGTGCCGATGCTGGCCCGTACGCCAAAGTGGATCCAGGAGGGTTGCTCCCCCCCGGGGGTCGGGCTCGGAGTGATCCAAAGCCC
>RGYX01000023.1 GCA_010031845.1 Verrucomicrobiota bacterium | reverse complement strand
ATTCGTCGGCAGCGTCAGATGTGTATAAGAGACAGCTACTACCTCAGCCTGCTCAGCCATTGGTTCGGTCCGCTCAACGTTTTCCAGTACGTGACGTTCCGAACGGTGGGAGCCGCCTTGACCTCCTTCCTCTTTTGTTTGTGGATCGGTCCGCGGGTGATTGACGCCCTGCATCGTCTTAAATTGGGGCAACCTCTCCGCCGGAAGGAAGAGGTCCACAAGCTGGCGGATCTCCACGAAAGCAAAAAAGGAACCCCGACGATGGGGGGTGTGCTGATCCTCTTCTCCTTAACCTTGGCCTGTATTCTGTGGGCGCGTCCGACCAACCCTTTCCTCTGGTTGGCCTTGGGAAGTACGCTGGCGCTTGGGACGTTGGGATTTTGCGATGACTACGCCAAGGTCAGGAAAAAAAGTTCCGGAGGATTGAGTGGAAGGAAAAAACTATTGGCTCAGGGAGTCGTCGCGGCGGGTGTGGCGGGGGTGCTGATGTTGAATCCGCAGACCCGCGAAGCGGCGTTGAAGCTGCAGATTCCTTTTGTCCGTGAAGAATTCTTTCTGATGCATCTGCCTGTTTGGGCCGCCATCCTCTTCTTTGTTTTTATCATTGTTGGAAGTTCCAATGCGGTGAATCTGACCGACGGGTTGGATGGTTTGGCCTCCGGTTGCATCCTGACGGTGGCGCTGGTTCTAGGAATTTTCGCTTATCTTTCCAGTCACGCCAAGTTGGCCTCCTATCTTTTTCTTCCGCGCGTTCCTGGGGGTGAAGAGTTGGTGATTTTTTGCGCGGCACTTTTCGGCGCTGCCTTGGGGTTTCTCTGGTTCAACTGTCATCCCGCCAAGGTCTTCATGGGAGACACCGGTTCCCTGGCTTTGGGGGGGGCGGTGGCGGTGGTGGCGATCTGTATCAACCAGGAAATGCTTCTGGCCATCATCGGAGGGGTGTTTGTGATGGAGGCGGTCTCCGTCATTCTGCAGGTGCTTTCGTTCAAGCTAACGGGGCGGCGCATCTTTGCGATGTCTCCCATTCACCATCATTTCGAACTTCGCGGTTGGAGTGAAACGGCCGTGGTCACCCGTTTCTGGATTCTCAGTGCGGTCTTTGCCCTAGCGGGCTTGGCCTCCCTCAAGCTGCGGTGAAAGGAGAAGGATTCACATGGAAAGGTCAACGAGTCGTCGTGGTGGGATTGGGCCGGAGCGGTCTCGCGGCGGCGGAATGGCTTTTGTCTCAAGAGGCGGAGGTAACCATGTTTGACGAGTCGAAATCTCCCGTCATGCAGGAGCTCGCTCAAAAGTGGCAGCAGCGGGGGGCTTCCGTGGTCACGGGAAAAGCGGAACTGGGCGAAACAAGGTTTGTGGCAGCGATTCTCAGTCCCGGAGTTGATCCTCGCCGCCCGGTGGTGGGGCAATTACAAAAAGCTGGGGTACCGATTCTTGGGGAGTTGGAACTCGGGGCGCGGGCCTGCCTCTGTCCAGTGGTGGCGGTGACGGGGACCAACGGCAAAAGCACCACGACGGAATTGATTGCCGAGATTTACCAGGCAGCAGGGAAAAAGGCCGTGGCTTCCCGACCTGAAAGCCGCGAAGATCACCTTTACCGCCGAGACTTCAGGCGCGGACTACACCCTGCAGAAGGGTTGGCTCTGCGCGAAGGGGGAGAAGGTGTTCCAGCAAGAGGAGAGCCCTCTTCGTGGTCCCCACAATGCCGAAAATCTATTGGCGGCATTGGCCGTGGCGGATGCAGAGGGCATTTCCAGGGAAGCGGTAAAGAAAGTATTTCGCTCGTACCGTCCCTTGCCGCACCGATGCGAAGTGGTGGCGGTCCGAAACGGGGTGACTTGGGTCAATGACTCCAAGGCGACCAACCTCGACTCCATGGAACGAGGGGTCGCGGGCATGGCGGGGCCGGTGATCCTGATCGCAGGAGGGAAGGACAAGGGGTTTGATTTCTCGGCCAGTCGAAAGGTTTTGGAGGGAAAGGTGCGGGCGGTTCTGCTTTTGGGGGAGATGGCGGCCAAGATCGAAAAGGCTTGGGGTGGATTTCTACCCTGCCGGCGAGTGACAGATCTGGCAGAGGCAGTGGTACGGGCGGCGGAGATGGCCCGACCCGGGGAGACGGTCCTGCTCAGCCCCGGTTGTTCCAGCTACGACATGTTTAAAAATTTCGAGGAAAGAGGGGAGAAATACCGGCAGTGCGTCAAAGCGCTGCCCAAGGAGGAAACCACCAAATGAGCGATGAACTGCTCGAATACTCAGCAAAACGCAGCAACCCCACGGCCATGGAGACCGACAGCTCCGAACGCCCGGCGAAGACGGGAGGGCTGAACCGGCTCTCCACGATCTTTCTGGTCGTTCTCGGCCTCCACGTGGTGGTGATTGTAGGCATTAGTGCTTACCACCTGCTCCGGGGGAATCCGGACACCAGCATGACATCGTCCCCCGAGGTTGTGCCGGATCCGGTGGCGGAAACGGCCAAGGCAGCCGAGGCTCCGGCTCCAGCCAACCCGGCACCCGAGGTGACCAGCACCATGCCCAGCCCTGACGACAAGGTCTGGCAGGCCAACAGTCCGGCCCCGGCCGAAGCCCAGGCTTCCGCGGCGGCAACCCCTGCTCCGACAGTGGTTCCCGTGGCGACAGCCCCGGCGGCGGAGCGGATCCATGTGGTGGCCAAAGGGGAAACCCTCGCCAAGATCGCCAAGGCCAACGGCGTGACGGCGGCAGCCTTGGCAAAAGCCAACGCGGTCGACCCGGCGAAGTTGAAGATCGGCCAGAAGCTGAAGATTCCTGAAGTTGCCGGTGCCGGGATGGAGGCCAAAGCCTCATCCAAAGCCTCGGCCCCCGCGAAGGCGGTGATGGCGGCGGCGGCGAAGCAGGAATCGAATCCGGCCGGAACCTACACAGTGACAGCCGGTGACACCTTGGCCAAAATCGCGAAAAAATTCGGCACCAAGGCGGAAACCCTCGCGAAACTGAACTCCATCAACGATCCCAAGAAATTGAAGATCGGTATGAAGATCCAGGTTCCGGGTGAAGCTTCCGCCAAGGTGGAAGCACCGGCGGCGGCTCCGGCCGCGGCGGGTCCGACCGACATGGCGATGTTGCCGAAAGCTTCCGGGAACTGATTCCGGCATGGGACGCAACACAGCGCACACCCTGCTGATCTGCGTGGCGGGCTTGATCGGGCTTGGCCTGGTCATGCTTGCCAGTGTGGGTCCATTCTCCCCCGACAACCGGGGCCAACCCCTTTTCTTCCTCCAAAGGCAAGGGCTCTGGCTCGTGGCGGGAATCGGGGTGTGCGTGGTGTTGGCCCGTTTGGATCCGAAAATTCTGATCACCCATGGTCTTTGGATCCTGGGCGGGGCCACATTGTTGGTCCTGCTTTGTCACGTACCCGGTGTGGGGAGGACGGTGAAGGGCTCGGCCCGGTGGATTCCGCTGGGCCCCTTCGCGCTGCAACCGGGCGAGTTTCTGAAATTGGCGACCGTGATCTTCGCCGCAGGCTGGGTTCATCAGCAGCGGGGGAGAATGAGCAGTCCATGGTATGGGCTGCTCCTTCCAATGTTGATCCTGGCTGTACCCATCCTGTTGCTCGTAAAGCAACCAGATCTTGGTTCGGCCATGTTCGTGGTGGTTGCGGCCTCGGTGGTTCTGTTTGCGGGGGGAGCCCCGATTCTTCCCCTGGTAACCTTGGGACTCCTGGCGGTGGCGGGGGTCATTGGATTGGCGCTCACCATGCCGGAACGAATGGGCCGCCTGGTGGCTTTTATGGATCCGGAAGCCCACCGGCAGGGAGGTGGGTACCAGGTCTGGCAGGCATTGGTGGCGTTGGGTTCGGGAGGGACGCGGGGTGTGGGGTTGGGACAAAGCGTGCAGAAAATGTTTTACCTGCCGGAGGCCCACACCGATTTCATCTTTCCAATTTTGGGGGAAGAGCTCGGACTGCCCTTTACCTTGAGCGTAGTGGCGGTGTTTTTGGTGATCACCTTGCTGGGAGGGTATATCGCCTGTCATGCACCCGATTTGACGGCGATGACGCTGGGGATCGGCCTGACGGCATTGGTGGCGACGCAGGCGGTCGCCAATCTGGCTGTGGTCACGGGTCTACTGCCTCCCAAGGGAGTCGGTCTTCCTTTTATCAGTTATGGTGGTTCCAATCTGGTGTTGTGTCTGGCCGCGGTGGGCCTGCTGGTGGCGCTGCACCGTCAGGCTCACTACCGCGAGGAGGCGCGGAGCCGTCGCCTCGTCGGAGGCCGGAAGTGAGCGACATGGGTAGGCTGATGATTGCCTGTGGGGGCACCGGGGGACACCTGTTTCCAGGGTTGGCGGTGGCAGAGGCGGTCCGGCGCCGCGGGCATGAGGTGAAATTCTTTGTCTCGGCCAAGGAAGTGGATCGGCGCGCCCTCGCCGGAGCGGGCGAGAGTGCGCAGGCTGTGGAAATTCCGGCCGTAGGCTGGCGGGGAGTCCTCCGGGCGGGATCCTTTGCCCTGAATCTTCTGGCCGCCGTCAAGAAAGCAGGTGCGGCGATGAGGGAGTTTCGTGCCGATGCCCTGCTGGGAATGGGAGGATTTGTTTCAGGGGCTTCGATTGGGGCAGCTCGACGAAAAAAAATTCCCTATTTTCTCCACGAATCGAATGCGATTCCCGGGCGTGCCACCAAACTGCTCTCGCGTGGTGCCCAAAAAGTCTTCGTTGGATTTCAGGAATGTGTCCGTTGGCTTCCCGGCGCCCCGACCGTGTTCACCGGGACGCCGGTTCGTCAACGGCTGGGTGGAATAGGCAAGGAGGAGGCTTTGAAAAAACTGGGCCTACACCCCAAGCGCCATTTGGTGGCGGTGTTGGGAGGAAGCCAGGGGGCCAGGGGATTGAACGAGGCGATGATCCGTGGGTTGGGGGCGCTAAAGGGAGAGGCCTCCACGATGCAGATTCTGCATTTGGCCGGGGAGGCCCATGCAGAGAAGGTGCGGAAAGCGTATCAGGGCAGCGGCTTTCATGCCGTGGTCCTGGGGTTCTGCGATGAAATGGAGGCCGTGTATGCGGCGGCGGACCTGGTGGTGGCGCGTTCAGGCGCCGGGACGCTGGCCGAGCTCGCCGCCTGCGGGGTGCCCGCCATCCTTGTGCCATTCCCGTCGGCGGTGGATGACCACCAGATGGCCAATGCGCATGCCTATGCCGACGGGGGGGCCGCGGAGGTGGTGGCGGAAAAATATCTGGTGGGAACGGAATTGGGTCAGCGGATCGCCCGTCTTTTGGGGGATGGAAGCCGCAGGTCAAACATGGCCAAGGCGGCCCGAAACCAAACTGTGGCCCAAGCAGCCGAAAAAATTGCAGAGGAGATCCAGTATGTCCTTTGACGCCAAGTCCTGGATCGGTAAACCGTGCCGGATTCACCTCATCGGGGTGGCTGGTTCGGGAATGACCCCGTTGGCCGAAATCCTGTTGGATCTGGGGCACGAGGTCAGCGGAAGCGATTTGAAGGAAATCCCCGAACGGCTTGTCGGACGTGGATTGAAATTCTCGCTTGGACATGCGGCGGAGGCATTGGAGAAGGCGGAGGCGGTGGTGGCTTCCACCGCGATTTCGGAATCAAATCCGGAATGGGCCGAGGCAGGCCGGCGAAAACTTCCGCGCTTTCGTCGTGGGGAAGTTTTGGCGCAACTGGCTCAAGGTAAGAAACTGGTGGCGGTTCTTGGATCTCACGGCAAAACCACCACGGCCACGATGCTGGCGCAAATCTGGAGGGAGGCGGGCGAGAACCCATCCTTTTACCTGGGAGGATATGCCTCTTCTTTGGGAGCTTCGGGTGCCTGGCGGTCCGGGCCTTGGTTGGTGGCGGAGGTGGATGAAAGCGAAGGGGTTCCAACCCAGCTTCGACCCTGGGCGGCCATTTTATTAAACGCCGATCACGAACACGCTGACCGTTATCCGAACGGGAAAGCCGTGATTCAGGCTTACCGGGAGATGCTCGGTCAGGTGAGCGGGCCTGTGGTGGTCGTCGCCAAGGAGGAGGAAGCCGCGATGAAAGCCTCCGATACCCTGAAATCAAAGACGACCTTTGGATGGGAAACAAGCGGGGCGGACTATACGGGAAAGTGGATCGGTGAAAATGAAGTCGGGGTAAAGTTTTCCGCCCACAAGGCGAAGGAGGATCTAGGCGTCTTTCAAGTCGCGGCCACGGGCCGGCACAACGCGGGGAATGCTTTGGGTGCCTTGAGTTTGGCGATGGAGGCTGGTTTGGCGGTCGACAAGATCCGGGAGGGTTTGGGGAGGTTTCGACGGGCCGACCGTCGCTTCGAGATCCTGCGGAGTGAACCGGAGTTGGAGGTGGTGGATGACTACGCTCACCATCCCCGGGAAGTTGCGGCTACGATAGAAGCGGCCCGGGCCAGGGGGCGTAAACGTCTGGTGCTGGTTTTTCAACCCCACCGCTATACGCGAATGGCAACGTTCCTGACCGGCTTTGCGGACGCCTTGGCGAAGGCCGAGGCCGTGATTCTTCTTCCCGTCTACGCCGCGGGAGAAAAACCGATTCCGGGAGCCGAGTCTTCGGCCTTGGCCGAAAAGCTGGCAGAAAAAGGTTTAAAGGTGGAGTTGGCTTCCTCGATGGCCGAGGCACGGTCGCTTCTCGGGAAGATCTGGCAGGAGGGAGACCTGTTTTTATTTCTGGGGGCGGGGGACATTACCCAACTGGCCCGCAGGGTGGCCCAAGAAGCGGAGCTTTTCCTCCATATCCGCAGGGAGGCAGGAAAAGAGGCGGTCGTCCGCTGGTACGAGCCGATGCACAAGCACACCACCATCCGGATCGGCGGACCGGCCCAAGTCTGGTTCGAGCCGGATTCCGAGGAAATGTTGGGACGGGTGGTGCGTTTTTGTGACGAGAAAAAAGTGCCGCTCACCGTGGTGGGTCGCGGAAGTAATCTTCTGGTTCGTGACGGGGGAATTCCCGGGGTTTGCGTGAATCTGGGGCGTCCGGGAATGAGTCAGATCGAGGCCGTGGGAGGCAAGATCCGGGCAGGTGCCGGGGCGAGATTGAAACAGATCGTCTCGACGGCCAAGGCGGCCGGAATTGGGGGATTGGAATTCATGGAAGGCATTCCGGGTGCGTTGGGAGGAGCGATGCGGATGAATGCGGGAGCCATGGAGTCGTGGACCTTTGAGGTGGTGGAAAGCG
The DNA here is from genome assembly GCA_010031845.1 of Verrucomicrobiota bacterium. GTDB lineage: Bacteria > Verrucomicrobiota > Verrucomicrobiia > Methylacidiphilales > Verrucolacustridaceae > Verrucolacustris. The sequence goes on along the minus strand of RGYX01000023.1, from coordinate 3,335 downwards.
TGCGGGTGATGGACCGAAAAGGACAGGTGCAGGAAGTGCCCGCCGCCGAATTCGAGGTGAAATACCGGAAAGTCCCGCGCCTCACAAAGGATATCGCGGTGGGGGCGGTGTTAAAGGGGTCTACGGCCCAGCCGGAGGAGATTGCCGAACGTCTCAAAAAGTACAGCCGGAAGCGATGGGACTCCCAGCCGGCGGCGCCCAGCGCCGGGTGCATTTTCAAAAACGCGGAAACCATCCCGGCGGGAAAACTGATCGACGAACTTGGTCTGAAGGATACGGCCATCGGCGGGGCCCGGATTTCCCCGGTGCACGGAAACTTCATTGTGAACCAAGGGGGAGCCAAAGCCTCCGACGTTTTGGCCTTGATGGAAAAGGTGCGGGAACGAGCCAAGGTTGACCGCGGAATCGAATTGGAGCCCGAGGTGATTGTGCTGGGGGAGGACGAATGAAGCCGGAAAAAATGAAAGTGGCTGTCCTGGCGGGGGGAGTTTCCGGTGAGCGGGAGATTTCCCAAAAAAGCGGTGCGGCGGTGGCCAAAGCCCTGCGGTCCGTGGGAGTGCGGGTCATTGAGGTGGACGTGAAAACCGCATCCGCAGATGTGCCGGCGGGCACCGACATCTGTTTCTTATGTCTTCACGGGGCGTACGGGGAGGATGGAACCATTCAGGCGGAGTTGGATGCGAAGGGGATCGTTTATACCGGCAGCGGGGCCGAGGCCAGTGCGTTGGCTTTTGACAAGTTGAAGGCGAAAGAGGCTATGGCGGTGGCGGGGGTACCTCTGGCGGAGGGCATGGAATGGAATCCGGAAAATGATTGGGTTCCTCCCTACGTCCTTAAGCCGGTGGCAGACGGCTCGAGTTTGGGGGTGCACCTTGTGCGGACCGAGGAAGAGGTGAACAAAGCGAAGAAGGAAGCCAAGGGATGGAAAGGGGCGATGATGATCGAACGGTTGATCGAGGGGGCGGAGATGACTGTGGGGATTCTCGGCGACCAGGCCTTGCCCGTGGTGGAGGTTCGCCCGGGGAAGGGGTTCTACGATTTTCGGAACAAGTACACCGTGGGAGCGACGCAGTACCTGTGTCCGGCTCCCATTGAAAAAGAAAAAGCGACGGTTTTCCAGGAGCTTGCCTTGAAGGCCCACCGGGCGCTCGGATGTGAGGTGGTTTCGCGGGTGGATTTGATGGTGGATGCGGCCGGTCAGGCGGTGGTTTTGGAGGTGAACACGCTTCCCGGCATGACGGATTTAAGTCTTCTGCCTCGCGCGGGTCGTGCCGCGGGAATCGATTTTGCGTCCCTCTGTCTCCGGATCATGGCGTTGTCATGGGAACGCAACCGCAAAGGAGTCACCTGATGAAATGGAACGGAATCATGAGAAAAACCCCCCGCCACCGTAGTCGCCGGACCCGTCATGTCCTGCACGCACGGTTGAGTGCCAAAGGACAGGCGCGGGAGTTCAGTCGTCGCGTCGGAATCTTTCTCTGTCTTGCGGGGTCGCTGGCCACCGCGGCGTTAGTCACCTCGGTGGGTATGGATGTGATTCTGGGCAAGCTGCTCTACAGCAATCCGGATTTCACCCTTCGCCGTTTCCAAGTGGAGCAGCAGGGCAAGATGGGAAAAGGGGAACTGGTGGCCGCTTCCGGTGTGCGCATTGGACAGAACCTTCTGCGGATCGACCTCGAGGACGTGAAGCAGTCGATCCAACGGCTGCCCAATATCGCGTCGGTGCGGGTGGAACGTCGTCTGCCGGATACACTCTTTTTGGCGGTCGAAGAACGTCGACCGGTGGCTTTGATTTGTCCCACGCCGTCCGCGGGAACGCAGTTGGCGCAGTCGACCTACTATATTGATGCCCGCGGTTTTGTGCTCAAGCCCAAGCCGGGGGAGAAACTGATGTCTTTACCCATCATTCGCGGCATTTCGGCAGACGAGGTGGTGGAGGGGGAGCGGACGAACAATGCCGATCTGAAATCCGCCCTTCTTTTTCTCAAGGTGGTTCCCCTGGCGCCGGTGCGGGACGGGTTGGATTGCTCGGTCATCTTGGTTGAGGGGCCTGGAAGATTTCTTATTTCCACCCCCCGGGGTGGAAAGATTCGTTTCCGCAGCGGTTACTTGGAAGAGCAGTTTGACCGCCTCGGGGTGATTTTTGACTACGCGGAAAGCAAAGGTCGGATCGTTCATACGGTCGATCTGACCCCTGAGCGTAATGTCCCCGTCACTTTCACCAACTAAACCGGAGAACCCATCCCATGATCATGCGAAGAACACCAAGCAACGAAATCCTCATCGCGACCGACCTCGGCACCCAAAAAATGACCGTAGCCGTCGCCGAAATGGCGGCCGACGGATCCCTCACCCTTCTAGGGGTCGGTGAATCCGCTTCAGCGGGCATGCGCAAAGCCGAGGTGACCGATTTCAATCACGCTCGCGCGGCGGCCCGGATGGCTTTGGCAGAGGCGGAGCGGCGGACCCAGGCCGAGATCTCCGAGGTTTATCTGACCTTGAGTGGAACTCATCTCAGTTCGAGGAATGAGTCCGTGCGGGTGGCCACTTTGTCAGAGGACGAACATCGGGTGACGGAAGAGACGCTGGAGGAGCTGAATAAGTTGGCGTCCAACCTTCCGCTCAACCGGGACCACGCGATCCTCCATGAGCTCCTCAGGGGTTACTCCCTAGATCGGGGCGTGGCTTCTCATCATCCGCTTGGGGTCCACACCGAACAAATCGAGGCCCATTACCATTTGGTCAGCGGAAAAAGAACGCGTTTGCAGACGGCGGTGCAATGCGTGGCCGACCAAAAGATCCGGGTGAAAGGTTGCACCTTCTCCGGTTATGCCTCGGGCTTGGCGGTGTTGGGGGAGGAGGCGAGAAACCGCGGAACCGTGGTGGTGGATCTTGGAGCCGGGGTCACCGATGTGACGGTTTGGCGGGACGATGCCGTGGTGCATTCGGTGGTCCACGGGGTGGGTGGAGACCATTTGAGCCAAGACCTGTCGATTGGTTTGGAGATTCCCTACGCCCGTGCGGAAAAGCTAAAGCGGGAGTCGGGAAGTCTTGTGCTCGATCCGTCCGAAAAAGACGAAAAGATCAGCCTGCCTCGGGAGATCAGTTTTGACGGGAAGACCTTTTATAAGGAGGCGATGGTGCAGATCCTCCAGTCCCGCACGGCAGAAATCCTGGAAATCATCCGGGATGACCTGGAGGCGCAAAATCTGTGGGGAGCGGTGGAGACCGATGTGGTCATTACCGGCGGCGGGGCTCGCATGCGAGGCCTGGCCCGGTTGGCCTCGGAAATTCTTCCTCGTCCGGTGCGGATCGGACGGGCGCGGGACTTTCTT
>RGYX01000220.1 GCA_010031845.1 Verrucomicrobiota bacterium | reverse complement strand
CCTGCCAAAAACTCAACGACGAGATCGTGCATTTTATCCGCGCCCGGGCCCAGACCCTCAGCCCCTCCCTCCTCGAACTGACCATCTGGTAGTCGGCCCCATGGCCAAGACGATTTTCGAGCGCATCATCGATCGCGAGGTGTCCGCCGACATCGTGTACGAGGATGAACACATCCTCGCCTTTCGGGACATCGCCCCGCAGGCCCCGGTTCATATTCTCCTGATTCCCAAAAAGCACCACGCCCGCCACGCGGCCGTCCCGCCCGAGGACCATCCGGTATTCAGCCAACTCTTCGCCGCCGCCCAGCGCGTCAGCCGCCAACTTCAGCTGGAAAAAAACGGCTACCGGCTGGTCATCAACAATGGCCCCGACGGGGGCGAAACCGTCCCCCACCTGCATCTTCACCTTCTCGCGGGACGCCACCTTGGTTGGCCCCCGGGATGAAAAATCTTTTTCTCTCGCCCTGGGCGGTCGTGTTGCTTTGCGCCCTGCTCAGCACCCTGACCGATACTCTCGGGACTCTTTGGTGGGAAAAAAAGGATCTCTCCATCCTTCTCGTAACCGTTTTTCTCTCTCCCCTGGTCTTTCTCTCTTTTGGCTACGTCGGTCGCCATTTCGGTTTGGCCATGGCCTCCAGCCTCACCAACACCCTGATTGTCGCCGGTCCGATCCTGGTCGGCTTGATCTTTCGACAGGAAATTCGCCGCCTTTCCCTTTCCCAGATGATCGGCATGACCCTCTTGGTCGCGGGCATCACCGTGTTGGCCTGCTTCCGGCCGCCGGCGGATTAAGTCAGGTCTTTGTAGAGAATTTTTGAATTCCGTCCGCTGGCCTCATAGGAGGCTTTTCTGGCGGTCGGCAGCATTTCCACCGTGCCCTCGTTGAAACCGCCCTTGCTCTGCAGATAATTGAAGGCCTGGGTGGAAAGCGCGAGCAGCCGCTTCATGCCCATCTCCTTGGCCCGGTTTTCCGCATAAAGCATCAGTTTCCGGCCGATCCCGGCATTTTCGTGGCCCGAGGCCACAAAGAGACAGCCCATTTCGGCTGTTTTTCCCTCCAACCCGTGAACCGCCACACAACCCACCATGTTCCCGTCGATTTCAAACACGCTGTAATCACCGATGGCCGCCGCCACCTCTCCCCGGGTCCGCCGGACCAGTTCTTCGGAAGCCACGGAATTGCCGATCAGCCGCATGATTGACCGGACATCCTTTTTCAGCGCCTTCCGGATCTCCGTATACTCGTCGGCATAGATCATCGTCCCCACTCCCTCGCTGGAAAAGAGCTCCTCCAGCAACGCATCGTCCTCCAGTCCGTTCAGAATGTGGGCCCGACTGACCCCTTCCCGGCACGCCCGCAGTCCGTGCTCCAGCTTCGAGGCCATTTCCCCGCTTAAATCGGTCTTCTTTTTCTTCAACCATTCCGCCGCTTCTTCCACCGAAAGCTGGGCCGGCTTCTTCCCGTTCATGGGCAACTCCCCGCCGCCCGTCAGAAAAATCAGCTTCTCCGCCTTGAGGGCCTCGGCCACTTCCAACGCCACCCCGTCGGAATTCACCCGGTAGGTCCGCCCGTCCCCGTCCACTCCCATCGGGGGAATCACCGGAATGATTCCGTTCTCCAGAAGAGCCTCGAGAAACCGGGTGTCCACCCGCTCGACTCGCCCCGTCCATTGCTGGTCCACCCCGCCCAAAATACCTGCCGGATGGGCGATGATGGCGTTCGTCACCGCCCCCCGCAGGTCCGCATCGGCCAAACTTTGCAGAATGTCGTGGCTGTAGGAATTGGCCGCCCGTTCGGAAACCTTCAGGGTGGCCTCGTCCGTCACCCCCAATCCGTCGAGGTTGGTGGGCTTCAATTTCATCTCGGCGGCCATCTTCTTGATCCGGGCGCTGGCTCCATGCACCAACACCACCCGGATGTTCAGACTCCGAAGCACGGAAATGTCGAGAAAGAGACTCGCCGCCCGTTCGTCCTCCAGCACGGCACTGTCCACGCTGAGCACGAAGAGCTTGTCCCGGAAACTGGGGATATAGGTCAAAATCCCCCGGAGATCGGATGCCTTCATGCTTTGGGTTTTAGCATTTTCGGGAAGGTTTGAACAAACTTAACTCGCACCGCTGCAACTCCGCAAAAAAGCCAGATTTTCCCGGTCCTCCCTCTCCCCGGGAG
>RGYX01000219.1 GCA_010031845.1 Verrucomicrobiota bacterium | reverse complement strand
TATGACAAGATCGTGGGTGAAGAAGGGGACTCCAAGGTTAGGAGTCGCTAGAGAGAGCACCGCTAGATCGTAAGTCTTACGACGTTAGGGTAGAGTGTGGGCCTGAGAGGACTCGAACCTCCACGGGTTACCCCAACAGATCCTAAGTCTGTCGCGTCTGCCAATTTCGCCACAGGCCCTTTAGATGCAATCTACCGAAATGGGGGGGGGAAAACGAGCGGAAGTATCCTCAAAGGGGTTGATTTGCGTCAGGTAATAGACAACGTAAACGATTCATCTGGAATAACTAATGGCCAAGCGACCCAAATACAAACGCGGCTTCACGCACGTCCACTATTTTGACGAATGGTGGGATAGGTTGAGCGAGGAGTTTAAAGTTAAACTCTTCATTTCTATTTTTCTGTTGGTTGTGTTCGGGGGAGGTCTTGGTTTCCACTTCTGGTCTCAATATCAGGAAAAAAGAGAGTTCTTGGAGGCGATCCGAACCAGGCAAGTACACCTACTGGCACAAGAGCAGGCGAAGGCGCGGCTAAAATTGGGCGAAAGGCAGATCCCGGTCGGAACATTAAATCCCCAGGAAGATTGAGACCTGTCTTACGGTCGATTTAGTTGCCAAAAAATCGCATCTTTTTGGCTTTTTCCCGGTTACATCTTGCATGGGCTGTTTCAAGGTTCTGCTGTCGCTCGTCTTCTGCGTTTCCTCGGCATGGGCCGTGCTTCCTCTTGTTCCTCCGCAAGTCGAGGAGCCAAAAGTTCTCTCCAAGGGGGAAGTTGGCTCTGTCCCACAGTTGCCTTGGAGGTGGATGACCTGGAACCTCCAGTGGTTTCCGGGTCAACTGCCTCAATCGGTTCCGACGGCCAAGGAGCTGCATATTCAATCCGTGGCCCTGAATTTGCAAAAGATATGGCCCCAGGTGGCGATCCTGCAGGAAATTCTGGATCCGATCGCTTTAGCGGAAGCAACACCAACCTATCCCTGGAAGGTGATGACCGACTTTCAACGGGCAGGGGATGAGAATGGGTCGTTGCCTCCACAAAATGTTGCACTGATTAGCCAGTGGCCATGGAAAGAGGTTTGGGAAGTTGATTTTCATCGTTTGCCGTTAACGCCGGATCGACCTGTCCGGGGATTTATCGGGGCCAGGTTTCAGGATGACCTAGACCGATCGGTCACGGTCTATGGGGTTCATCTAAAGAGCAATCGTGGGGGAAGGGAGGCAGCGGGCAAAAGGAGGGACAAGGCCATGGATTATCTGCGTTGGGACTGGCGGAGAAGGGGATTGGATCCGATGAAGGATTTTATTCTCCTGGGGGGTGACTTCAACTGTTCGACAAGGAATCCTGAATTCACCGAGGGAACTATCCGGAGTCTGCTAAAGGAAGGTTGGTTTTTGGCGGATGAGGACATCGGTTGGCCTGCAGGTGCCACGGTAAGACCGGATCCGCAGGGCAGATTCCCGGCAGCGGATTTTGATCATTTTCTGCTTTCTCCAGGTTGGAGGCAGGTCCTTAAAGGACAAAAACCTCAGATCAGAATCATTTCAGGGGAGAACGTTCCCAGTGATCATTATCCGGTGGAGTTAACCCTAAGGGTGAATGCCAAGGGAGGTTACCAAGCGCTTGGCAACTGATAGGAGATCTGCCCGGAAAGAGGCAGGAAAGAACCGGGATGGTTTACACCAGACCGGCGCGTTTCAGGGTGGCGTAGGCCCCTTTTTTCGAGATGGTCTTCAGCGCCCGAGCCGTAAGGCGAATGCTGACGTGGCGACCCAATTCAGGGACATACAGCCTCTTGCGGCGCAGGTTGGGACGGAACTTTCGCGGGGTATTGGCGGTGACGTGCATACCGATACCACCCGACTTTTTGGATTTACCGCTACGGATGATTTTTCGCCCGAGGGTCGGGACGGCTCCGGTGATCTGGCAACGGCGGCTCATTTGAGGAGAAGGGCGTTACGCGCCCGTTTGATGGCTTGGTTGAGGCGGCGGTGCAGGACGGCCGGCATGCCGGTCACGCGGCGGGGAAGAATTTTTCCGCGTTCGGTGATGAACTTGCGGAGAAGCTCCACGTTGCGGAAATCGATGGCATCCGCGTTGATGTCGATCCGCCGGCGGGGGGCGGATCGGTTCATGCGACGGGGGCGGCGGGCTTTTTTATTAAACATGATCCATTACTCCTTGGCTTTGGTC
>RGYX01000218.1 GCA_010031845.1 Verrucomicrobiota bacterium | reverse complement strand
CACGGCCATCAAGGCCTGCCCCGGTTCCCATCCCTCCGCCCGGATTTTCTCCTTCAGCCGGGTCGACATTTCCTTCTCCAAATCTTGGTATTTTCTCCCATTGGCGGCTCCAATCATTCTCTCCACCTCCAACCGAAACTCCTCCCTGGGATTAAGACCGCAACCCACGCCCCAGATTGTTAGCAATAGGGCCGTTGCTCCCCATAAACTTACCTTGGAAAAAACCATCCTTGCGCTCAATTAGACTCTCTCTTCCATCCATGGCCAAATCCAAAACAACCCCCATCGGTCCCAGTCTCGGTCAGGAGGTGATCGCCCTTGCGATCCTGGGTTCAGGCATTCTCCTTTTACTCTCCCTTTTCTCTTTCGACCCCAAGGACCTCTCCTTCTACTCCCAACCCGCCCAACAACCCAAAGCCAACCTTGTGGGTCCGGCCGGGGCCTACCTTGGCGGCATCCTTTTCCTCCTCTTTGGCCTGGGCGCCTACCTTTTTCCCGTCGTCCTGATCACGGGGGGACTCCTTCTCTTTTTCGCCAAACAGGTCCGCTATTCCCAAAAATTCCTTTACCTCGGAATTCTTCTCGTCACCGGCGCCTGCCTTCTCCAGCTCGCCGCTCCCGTCTTTGGACCCTCGCTGGCCAACCCTCTCTTCTCCGGCGCCCAAGGGCTGGACGGCACACCCTCTGCCGCCGGCAAAATGCCGGGCGGATATATCGGCTACTTCCTGAACGATAAATTTCTCGCGCCCATCCTTGGCCAGGTCGGAGCCGTTCTCGTCTTCGGATTGTCCTATCTCGTGGTTCTCGTCCTTCTTTTCGAGTTTCGCCCCGCCGAACTGGCCCGCGCTTTTGGGGAGGCTGGTCGCGCCATCGTGGACCAATACTGGGACTACCGGATCCGCAAAGCCCCACCCACGGAGCGCATTGAGCTCGAGCAAAGGAAGCTCGAAATCGAACACAAACGCCTCCAACGCCGGTTGGCTCGGGAAAAGTCCGCCGCGCAAACCAAGGAAATTCCGCCTGCACCCGCTCCCGCCGTCCATCGGCCCGCACCCAAAATTGTCGACACCACGAAAACCCCCTTCGCCTCCTCCCTCCCTGGTTCCCCCGCTCCGGAAAAAACCAAAACTCCAAAATCCGAAAAAGCCGACCAAGCCATCAAAACCCTCCCTCCTGCGGAATCCCCCCTTCCGCCTCTCACCGGGGAGCCCGCTCCCAAGCCGAAAGCCGCCCCCAAAGCCGTCCCTCCTCCCGCTCCCGCCTCCACCCGACCCACCTACACCTCCTACAAACTTCCCTCTGTCGAGCTTCTCCAGAAATCGGAAAAAGATACCCGCCCGACCTACACCGAGGACGAACTCAAAAGCAACCAGCAGCGCATTGTCGAGGCTCTCGCCCACTTTGATATCGAGGTCAGCCCCGGCGACATCACCCGCGGATCCACCATCACCCGCTATGAGCTCTATCCCGCCCCGGGTGTTCGCGTGGAGCGGATCGTCAACTTGGAGCGCGACCTCGCCCGCACCATGAAGGCCGAACGCATCAACATCCTCGCCCCGGTGCCCGGACGCGACACCGTCGCGATCGAGGTCGCCAATGCCTCCAAGGTTAAGGTCCTGCTCCGTGATCTGATCGAATCCGAGGAATGGAACTCCTCCCGCGCCCAGCTTCCCATCTCCCTCGGCAAGGACGTCTATGGCGCCACCTTGATCGACGATCTCGCCGATCTCCCCCACGCCCTGATTGCCGGCACCACCGGTTCCGGAAAGTCCGTCTGCATTAACACCCTGCTTCTCAGCCTCCTCTACCGGTTCAGCCCCGACGATCTCCGCCTGATTCTGATCGACCCCAAGGTCGTCGAATTGCAGGTCTACAATACCCTGCCTCACCTCGTGGTTCCCGTGGTCACCGAACCGAAAAAGGTGCTCCTCGCCCTCCGCTGGGTCATTAACGAAATGGAGAAACGGTACCGCTACATGGCCAAGGCCGGCGTCCGCAACATCGTGACCTTCAATCACCGCACCCGCACCCCAAAGCGGGTCGAGGCGCTCGACCTCGCCCCCCGCCTCGAGGGGGAAGAACCTCCTCCTCCCTCCACGGAGGAACCGTTGCCCGATCGCCTTTCCTATATCGTCGTCATCATCGACGAGCTCGCCAATCTTATGCAAGTTGCCCCGGCCGATGTGGAAAACGCCATCGCCCTCCTCTCCGCCAAGGCG
>RGYX01000217.1 GCA_010031845.1 Verrucomicrobiota bacterium | reverse complement strand
CGACTTCCTCCGCATCCGCGGCGCGCGTCAGCACAATCTGGCCGGAATCGATGTGGATATCCCACGTCACCGGCTTGTGGTTTTCACCGGACCCTCGGGATCCGGAAAATCCTCCCTCGCCTTTGACACCATCTATGCCGAGGGACAACGCCGCTACCTCGAGTCCCTCTCCGCTCACGCCCGGATCCATCTGGAGCGCCTGCCCGCCGCCTCCGTTGACTCCATCGAGGGCCTGTCTCCCACCTTGGCGGTGGAACAACGCCACTCCGGTGCCTCCTCGCGCTCCACCCTCGCCACCTCCACCGAGATTCATGACCACCTCCGCGTCCTCTTTGCCACCAACGGCACTCCCCACGACCCAAAAACCAGACGCCCTCTCCTTGCCCACTCCCCGCAACAGATCGTGGATAAAATTCTCGCGAGAGCCGACGGGGAATTCATCGTGCTTCTGGCCCCGGTATCCAGCCCTGACCCCACCCGCTTGAAAAAAGAGGGATTTCTCCGTGCCCGGGTAAAAAACAGATTTTTCGACCTCTCGGATATTTCCCGGCCCACCGATCCGCTGGAGTTGGTCATTGACCGCATCCAGGTCCAAAACTCAAACCGTTCCCGCCTCAGCGATTCCATCGAACTCGCCCTTCGTCTGGGCCAAGGAAGATTGAGAGTCGCCTTCACCCAGCCCGATTTTTCAGAAAATCTGAAAAGGGCGGACCTCAATTATTCCACGGAACCCGAGGACCCCGAAACCGGTCACCGGGCGCCCCGCCTAACTCCCCGCCACTTTTCCTTCAACAGCCCCGAAGGGGCCTGCCCTGACTGCTCCGGACTGGGTCACCGCCTCTCCCCGGATCCGGAAAAGATTCTCCCCAACCCGTCTCTCTCTATCGACCGGGGAGCCATCGCCCCCTGGAATCGGGCCCACCCACGCATCCGCTCCTACTATCGAACCCTTGCCCGGGAATGGGCGCAACACCTCAACCTTTCCCCTACCACCCCTCTTTCGGAATGGCCTGCTTCCGCCCGCACATTTTTTCTCTACGGCTCGAAAGGCCGATCCATCACCTGGCAGACCAGCCGGGGCGGCCGCCTGATCCGTGAAAAAAAACCTTTCGAGGGAATTGTGGCGGAACTCGATCGTCAGATGACCACCCTGAAATCGGAATCAGCCAGAAACCGCCTCCGGCGTTTTTTCAGCCCGGGGCTTTGTTCGCACTGCCAAGGGATGCGTCTCAATTCCCATGCCTTGGCCGTCACCTTGGGAGGCCCTCCCGGGCATGGCCAGAACATCGCTTCCCTCTGCCAACTCTCTGTATCCAAGGCCAAGGATTGGCTGACTGCTGTTCCGATCCCCTCGGGTCCATCCTCGCATGCCTTTGATCCACTGCGTCAGGCGATCCTTCAACGCCTCGGCTTCCTGGAACAACTGGGGTTGGGCTATCTCACGCTCGACCGGCCCATGGACACTCTTTCCGGTGGGGAGGCTCGCCGGGCCCGCCTTGCCACCCAGGTTGGGGGCGGACTGACCGGAGTGCTGTACGTTCTCGACGAACCCAGCATCGGACTCCACCCGGCGGATCACTCGCGGTTGCTCGACCTTCTTTTTTCCCTGCGCGATCTCGGCAACTCGCTTCTTGTGGTCGAACACGACGAGGAGACCCTCCGACGCGCGGATCACCTCATCGAATTCGGGCCGGGATCGGGTTCCGAGGGGGGGAGGATCGTCGCCCAGGGCACCCCGGCACAAATTGCAGGGAACAAAGAATCGCTGACCGGCGCATTCCTGTCCGGCCGGCGCAAACTCACTTTTCCCAAACGCCATTTTCAGCCGATCGGATGGCTCAGAATCAAGGGTGCTTCGGCCCACAATTTGAAGCAGGTTAATGCGGAAATTCCCATCGGGAGCTTCACCTGCGTCACCGGGGTGAGCGGCTCCGGAAAAAGCACCCTGATTTTCGACACGCTGGCCCCCGCTCTCCTTCGCCACTTCGGCGGGCCCACTTCCGCCCCCGCTCCCGGGGCCTACACCTCCTTGGAGGGAACCGACCTGATTTCCCGGGCCTTGGTCATCGACCAAACCCCGCTCCCCCGCATGTCCCGCTCCAATCCCCTGACCCTGCTGGGTGTCTTTGACGATTTGCGCGGCATCTTCGCTGCCCTGCCTGCCTCGAAAGCCCGTGGTTTCAGCGCCTCCCGTTTTAGCTTCAACCTCCGGGGGGGGCG
>RGYX01000216.1 GCA_010031845.1 Verrucomicrobiota bacterium | reverse complement strand
TGGTGGAGAGGGATGCGAAACTGGAGGAGGTAGTCCCCCTCCTCGTAAAAGCAGGCTTTTATCACGCCGGGCAGGTTTGTGTTTCGGTTCAACGTGTTTACGCCCACGAATCCTTGGCCTTAAGGTTGGCCGAACAACTGGCCGAACAAGCGGCGAAATTGGTCGTGGGGGATCCGGCGGATCCCAGAACGGAAGTGGGGCCGTTGATCAGCCATGGGGAGTGTCAAAGGGTGGCTGACTGGGTGGACGAGGCAGTCCAGAAGGGGGCTAAGCTGCTCTGTGGCGGCAGGAAAATCTCTGATAGTTGCTATGCACCAACCGTTCTTTGGAATCCTTCCGACGATGCGAGGGTGTCCCGGGAGGAGGTTTTTGGTCCGGTGGTCTGTGTTTATGGTTTCAAGAGTCCAGACGAGGCAGTGAAAAGGGCAAACGCCCTGCCTTTCTGTTTTCAGGCCGCGGTTTTTACCCGAGAAATCGACCGCGCTTTCTTTTATGTCACCAATCTTCAGGCCACCGCGGTGATGGTGAACGATCATACCGCCTTTCGGGTCGACTGGATGCCATTTGGCGGGCGCATGCAGTCGGGTCTTGGGATGGGTGGAATTCCCCGCAGCATGAAAGATATGACCGCCGAGAAGATGTTTGTCCTTAGGACAAACAGCTAGTCAGCGGGATTTTCCGTGGGTGGCAGAGATTTTTAAAGCCACCCCGCCACGGGCGGCAAATTCCCCGATGACCACGGCATGGGCGGGCGAGATGGCTCGGACGAGGTCGTCGAGGATACGGTTGGTCACAGCCTCGGCGAAAGAGCCGACATTGCGGAAAGAGTGGAGGTAGAGTTTCAGGGATTTGCTTTCCACGCATTTCGATTTCGGGGTGTAGCGGATGGTGATGGTGGCGAAGTCTGGTTGACCGGTAACGGGGCAAAGGGAGGTGAATTCAGGGGTGGAAAAGGTGATCTCATATTGACGCCCGGGTTTGGGGTTGGGAAAAGTCTCTAAGCGAGCCAGGGAAGGATTGGCAGGAACCGCAACTTTACGACCGAGGAGGCTTAACCGGGACATTCGTGGATCATAGGCCAACCTGCGTGGGTAAAGAAAGCGTCTAGGTGTGGGCGTAGTGTCGCCCCCTCCAGGGAAGGCGGCGACGGATGGTTTGCAGGAGGGAATTTCCAGAAATGGCCAACACGAGCATTTGCCCCAGAGGGTGTAGGAAAGCCCCTAGGAGGCTTTGCCTGAATCGATTGGCTAAGGAGATCCGGAGAAAGAGGATGATGGCAACCTCCGACCAGACCAGTGGTTCTGCCTGTCCGGTGAAGAGAAGGAGAAAGGGGGTGAGGAAAATCAGGATTTGCAGGAATTGGAACAAGCAAAAAGCCGGCAGATTGCCGTCGAAACTCGGATAGAGATTCTTGGTGAATCCCTCCCACACCTCCGCAAAATGGGTGTACATCCGGCAACGAACGAGTGCTTCAGGTGCGCCGGGATTGGAGCCGTCGAGATTCAGCACCTTCAATCCCTCCCGCCGCAGGCGACGGGCGAGCGCGATATCTTCCACCATGTGTCCCCGGACCGACTCATGCCCTCCAATCTTTCTGTAGGCATCTTTACGGAAGAGCATGAATTGACCATTGGCGGCGCCGAGTTGGGATTGCCTGCCCTGCATCCAATGGGGGAGATAGAAGAGAATGAACAGGTGAACGAAGGGTATCACCAGGATTTCGCTCCAGCTTTTTGTCTCCTGTTGTGGCCAAAGGGATAAAAGATCGGACCGCCGCTCCAAGGCGACATTCACCGCCGCGGATAGGGCGGTGGCCGAAAGCCGGGTATCCGCATCCAGAAAGAGAAAAAGATCCCCTTTGGCTGAGCGGGACAATTGGTGGCAAGCCCAGGCTTTGCCGGTCCAACCCTGAGGAAGATCTTGGCTGGTAAGGCGTCGGATTCTGGAATCACCATGCGCATGGCGGTCGATCAGACCAGCAGTCCCGTCATGGGAGTGGTCGTCGAGCACCAACACCTCGAAATTCGGGTAGTCGTTTTCCGTAAGACTGTCCAGGCATGGGGTTAGGCGTAATTCCTCGTTGCGGGCGGGGATTAGAATTGAGACGAGGGGGGGAGGGGTGATGACACGCGAGACTTGAGGAAAACGGAAGGATTTGAGGTTCAGAAGGTAGTTGATGGCGACCAGAAAAAGGCCGAGAAAGATAAAAAAATGAATAAGGGTAAT
>RGYX01000215.1 GCA_010031845.1 Verrucomicrobiota bacterium | reverse complement strand
TGGCCGGACCGGCCATCGGACCGTATCGGCAGGCTACCGAAGCTGGTGGCTTTGTTTACCTCTCCGGCCAGCTGGCGCTGGATGAGTCGGGCAATCTGCTCAATGGATCGGTGGCGGAGCAGACGCGGAAAGCCCTGGAGCGAGCCCGGAGTCTGTTGGAGGAGGGTGGCTTGGGCCTCGGGGATGTGGTTAAAGCGACGGTTTTTTTGACGGATTTGAAGACGTTTCCCGAAATGAACACGGTTTATGCGGAGTTCTTTTCCAAAGATTCAGGTGGCGGCCTTGCCCAAGGGTGGGGCGGTGGAGATTGAACTGCTGGCCCGGCGTCCGTGACGCAGGAGCAGGTCCTCGAGGTGTTCCGCAAATGCGGGGCCCTTTTACACGGTCATTTTGTCCTGCGGTCCGGACGGCATAGCCGGACTTTTTTCCAGTGCGCCCTGGTGCTGCAAGATCCGGTGGCCACCTCGGAGTTATGTGGGGCCCTGGTGGCGAAGGTGAAGGTGGAGCGCTGGAGTTTTCATACGGTGATTTCCCCGGCGATGGGTGGAATTTTGGTGGGGCATGAAGTGGGAAGGCATCTGGGAAGGCGGCACATCTTTGCGGAAAAAGAAGAGGGGAAACTAAAGATCCGGCGTTTTGAGGTGAAGCCGGGGGAGAGGTTCCTGGTGGCGGAAGATGTGGTCACAACGGGGAGTGCGGTGAAGGAAGTGGTGGCGTTGATCCAGGCCGCCGGGGGTGTGGTGGTGGGGGTGGCCTGTCTGGTGGATCGCAGTGAAAAGAGTCCCGAATTTGGAGTCCCCCTGTGTTCCCTGCTGAAGCTGCCGGTGGAGACTTTTGATTCCACCTCCCTGCCGGAGGATTTGCAAAAAGTCCCTGCCATCAAGCCGGGGAGTCGTTAAGCGGATTCTGGCTTGGCCTCGGCTCTTTTCTGCGTTCCAATCAAAGCATGATGAAACTGATCCAGCAGGTGCGTTTTGAGTGGGATTTGGCCAAAGTGCCGATCCAGCCCGTGCCTTTGCCGCCCAAGCACGAGATCAAAGTCACCACGGATGCCGTGGTGGATTCGATTTGGGAGGGGATGCAGAAGGCCTTTTTGAATGAAAAAGGGTGGATTATCCAGCTGGAGGCACATTTGGATCAGTTGCGAAGGAGGATTTTTCCGGAAGGCAAGCCGCTGGCCGAGATGGACATTATGGTCCTGCAGCACGGCACGCGGGTGGTGGGGGTAAGCGCCCTTTGGCCCAAGGTGGAGGAGCCGGTGCAACTACTTTCCGGAGTGGTTCTGGATTACGAGTATCAGAGGAGGGGTTTGGGCACCGCCCTCCTGCAGGCTTCGTTGCGGCATTTGTCGGATCGGGGACTGGAAAAGGCCTCGGTGATTACCCGGGAGGGAGTAACGGCCGCCCGATTCCTCTAGTGAAAGCCAGCTAATCCAAGAACATGGCCTCGGCCTTTGATCTGGCCGTCATTGGGGGTGGAAGCGCCGGATATGCGGCGGCCCGAACCGCCGCCGCCCTGGGTATGAAGGTGGCGGTGGTGGAGGGAGGAGAGAAGGTGGGCGGGTTGTGTATTTTGCGGGGCTGCATGCCGACCAAGGCGATGCTGGAGAGCGCCCATCGAAATCACGAAATCAACCGGGCCAAGGAGTTTGGAATCCGGGTGGGGAAGCCGAGGCCGGACTGGAAAGCGATTCTGCAAAGAAAGGACCGACTGATCGCGGAGTTCGCCGACTATCGGCGCGAGCAGTTGGAAAAGGGGAAGTTCACCTTTTACCGAGCCAGGGGGCGTTTTACGGGTCCACACCACCTTTCGCTGGAGGCAGTGGGGGGCGGGAGGGTTCCGGCCAAAATCGAGGCCAAAACATTCCTGGTGGCAACGGGGTCAAAGACGGCGAAGCGGGAGATTCCGGGGCTGGAGGAGACGGGCTACTGGACGAGCGACGACTGCCTGAAGGCCTCCAACCCGGTGAAGAGCCTGATCGTGCTGGGAGGAAGGGCGGTGGCGATGGAGTTTGCCCAATATTACGCCCACCTTGGGGTGAAGGTGACGGTCATCCAGAGAAGCGAGAGGCTGTTGCCTGAATCCGATCCGGAAGTGGGCGAGGTGATGGCTGGGGTATTTCGTCGGGACGGAATGAAGGTTCACTGTGGGACCCAAATTGAGCGGGTGGAGAAAAGGGGAGGTAAAAAACGCATCACCTTCCTGGAAGGAGGAAAACGAAAGTCCGTGGAAGCCGAG
>RGYX01000214.1 GCA_010031845.1 Verrucomicrobiota bacterium | reverse complement strand
AGGCCAAAAAGCGCGGGAACGAGCTTGCGGTTGGTCAGGTCCCCGCTGGCTCCGAAGATGACCATGACAAAAGGCGGGAGAATTCGCTGGCCGTTTTTGGCCGGAGCGGGTTGCGGGTTGGACGTCGGGGCGATTTTGGCGGCCTTGGCCTTGGCGGGGGCGGGAGCAGTCGGGCTCATGGCAAGGTGCAATGGTAGATTTCCGTGGTTCCGCGGTCACTACGAACCTTGGCGGCCGGAAAGGAGGCAGTGGCATCGTCGGCGGCCAAGGCGCGGATGTAGGGGTCTTTGGAGGGGCCGCGGGTGACGAACCAGATGGCCCGGGCGTAGCGGAGGAGCGTGTAAGTCGAGGTGACACGCCAGACCCCGAGTTTGGGGACAAAGTTGGGCGCCATCAGGAGTTTGGTTTCCTTGAGGGCGGCCGTTTCAGGAAAAAGGGAGGAGGTGTGGCCGTCATCGCCGATCCCGAGGAGGATGAGGTCGAAGCGGGGGGGATCGCCCAAGTTGGTGCGGATACGTTTTTCGTAATCCCGAGCCCCGATCTCGGCGGTGCCGATCTCGCTATGGACACGTTCGATGTTGGCGCCGGTGCCGTGGAAAGCCTCCTGAACCATGCGGTAGTTGCTGTCCTTGTGGTCGGGAGCTACCCAGCGCTCGTCGCCGAGGTAGAGGTGGGTGGCGGACCAAGGCCAAGAGAGGGTGGCCAGTTTTTGGTAGAGGGCTTTAGGGGTAGAACCGCCGGAGAGGGAGACGTTGAAGGTGCCGCGGGCCTTGAGGGCGGGCCCGCCGAGGGCTTCCCAACCGGCGACCATGGCATCGATCCAGGCGCCGGGAGTGGGGAATTCATGCAGGGTCATGACCGGAAAACCGTGCCAAAAAAATTGTGAAAAAGCGATGGGCAATTCGAAGGGTTGGACTGGTCGTCGCTGGGGTTAGCGGGTAGGCAAGGGGGATGAAATCGCGTCTCGACCATTTGGATCTGGACAAGCAGATCCGGGAAAAGTCCGACTACCGGGAAAGGCTCCGGGGGCTGCAACTCAAGTTGCTCCACGCCCAGCGTCTCTTGCAAGACACCCCCAGGAATCTTGTCTTGGTGTTCGAAGGGCCGGATGCGGCAGGAAAGGGCGGGGTGATCAAGCGGATGACCGAGCGGTTGGATCCGCGGTTGGTGCGGGTCTGGTCGATTGTGAAGCCGACGGAGGAAGAGAAGAAACACCACTATCTGTGGCGTTTTTGGAACAAAATTCCCGGGGCGGGGGAAACGGCGATTTTTGACCGTAGCTGGTATGGGCGGGTGCTGGTGGAGAGAGTGGAAGGCTTTGCCAAGAAGGAGGAGTGGAAGCGTGCCTACCGGGAGATTAACGAGTTGGAAAGAACGCTGGCCGATTCAGGATCGATCGTCCTGAAATTTTTCCTGCATATCACCAAGTCAGAGCAGTTGCGGCGGTTCGAGAGGCGGGCGGCAGATCCCTACAAGCACTGGAAGATCAGCGAGGAGGACTGGCGCAACCGGCGCAAGTGGAACGAACATCTGGAAGCGGCGGAGGAGATGTTTGCCCGGACCAATACCCGAATCGCCCCCTGGAACCTGATCGAGGGAAATTACAAGTGGTTTGCTCGGATCAAGGTGATGAAGCTTTTGGTGAAGCGGCTCGAGCAGGAGTTTGGCGATCTGTGAGTGAAAGTCGGCCCAGGGCAGAACGGGAATTTACCGTCTATTTCTTCGACACGGATGCCGGCGGGGTGGCCCATAACCTGACTTATCTTCGCTGGATCGAGGCCGCGCGGACGGATCTGGCGGAGTTGTTGGGCTGGGGCATCGGGGAAATGGTGGGGGGCGAGCATGGGTGCCCTGTTTTGACCAAGACGGAGGTGGAGTATCTCAAGCCGGCCAAGTTGGGGGATCGGGTGAAGGTGAGCTGTCGTTTGGGAGAGGTGGGGAAAGTACGGTTCTGCGTGGAATCCGAGGTGATCCGCGGAGGAGATGTCTGTTGTCGGGCCAAGCAGGAGCTGGCTTCGGTGGATCTGGCGACCGGCAAGCCCAAGCCCTTACGGGAGGATTGGAGAAAGAAGCACGGGTAAGCTGAATCCGGCTTGAGGCGCGTGGCTCAAAACCGGGTCAGGCGGGAGTGAGGAGCGCTTCGATGTCCTCGAGCGGATCGGGCATGGTCGGCGAGAAATGGCGCTCGAAATGGGAGACGACCCCGTCCATGCCGCAAGCGAGGAGGCTGAAGCGACGGCGGATACAGCG
>RGYX01000213.1 GCA_010031845.1 Verrucomicrobiota bacterium | reverse complement strand
ATTTTACTCATAAGAATCAAAGGTTTTTATGCATCATCCAAACAGTAGTTTTGCATGCGAACCTCAACCTCTATGCATGGACTGATTGCTTTTGATAAATTCAAGGATGCCTTGAGCGCGGAAGAGGCATGCCGGTTGGTCGGCGACGCCCTCCTTGCTCGGGCCCCTGGGACGAAAGTTGATCTATGTCCCCTGACGGATGGGGGGGAAGGGTTTGCGAGAATTCTTGCGCAGGCCTCGGGTGGTACTTTGCATCCAATGAAAGTGACGGGTCCGGTCGGAACGTCCGTGGAGGGAGAGTATGGGTTGGTTCCATGGAACTTGCTTGCACCCAAGGTGAGAGCCCGGTTGGGGATTCGCAAAGACGGGCAAGGCGTTCTGGGGTTGGTGGATATGGCTTCGGCCAGCGGCTTGGCACGAATTCCTCGCCATAAAAGAAATCCTTGGGGGACAAGCTCCCGTGGAACCGGAGAACTTCTCCTTGCTGCGGCAGGGAGGGGTGCCGATCCCATTTTGCTAGGGGCCGGGGGAAGTGGGACCTCGGATCTTGGCATCGGTTGTCTGCAGGCTCTGGGTCTTTGTGCCCGTGATCCGGAAGGCCGGGAAATTACTCCTCTCTCTCCAGACCATTGGGAAAGGGTGGAGTCAGTGGAGTGCTTATTACCCGAACGATTCCCACGAATCTGCGTGGCTTGCGATGTCACCAACCCCCTGCTCGGTCCCCGGGGTGCAGTGCAAGTTTACGGACCGCAAAAAGGGCTCGCAGTGACGGATCTGGATGCTTTTGAAACACTCTTCGCGGCAATGGCGCGGCGTCTTTTCCAGTTGTCCGGACGGCAGGGCGATTACTTTGGGATTCCTGGTGCGGGTGCGGCTGGGGGCATCGGTTTTGGGCTGATGGTGTTGGCCGGAGCTGAACTGGTGCAGGGATCGGATCTAGTTTCTGAATGGTTGGATTTGCCGGAACGAATCCGCGCGGCAGATATGGTTCTGACCGGAGAGGGTCGGTTTGACCGAAGCTCCCTGGAGGGGAAGGGGCCCGCCGCTTTGGTGGCCCGGGCACTGGAGTTGGGAAAAAAAGTTCATGTATTTGCCGGATCGATCGAGCCAGGGCTGAAAATCCCCTTCGATCGAGCCAGGGCTGAAAATCCCCTCCGGGCTCACCGTCCACGCCGTCTCCCCGCCGGATCTGCCTTTGGAAAAAGCGCTGCCGCAAACGGGAGAAAGGTTGATCCAGGCCGTGCAGGCGGTGGATTGGGCAGTCTAAAAAAGCTTTAAGCGGCCGCTTTGGAAGGTTAGAGGAACCGAACGGTCCGACACAACGCACCGGGGATGTTTCCGCAACTCGTCCGCGAGATCGGGGGAGACCCAGATCTTTTCCACATGCAGGGTATTGGGTATGAACATCCAGCGAAGGTTCCCGTACCGGTGCCGGATCTGATCCACCAAGGTCTCGTCATCCTTCAGGGTGCAGGGAATGGCCATCCGTTGCATGTCCCCGGTGGTGAGGGCGTTGACGAAGGTCTTCTTTTCATCGATTGCATCGCGCAACCGTTGGGTGATGAAGTCGGCCAAACCCACTCCCAAGGCGTTGCCTTGAGCTTTTGGGGTCAGACCCAAGGCGGCAACGATATTGATTTTTGGTTTTGTAAGATCCTCAAAGCCGTGGACACCTCGACGTCCGATCACATTGGTGTCCATGCCGGTTCCGCTGTAGGCCACCAACACATTCAGATCGTCGCAGGGAAGGGAGGGGAAGTAGTGGCGATGCCGCTCCAATAACGCCGGCTCCTTTTTAAGAATCTCGTCCCCAGATAGAGCGTGAATTTCGGCGGTCTGATCAAAACCATCCTCGAGCAAGGCCAACCCGGCATAGATCTTTCCTGAGTTGACCAGCAGGGTTCCCATTTCCTCAAGGATCCCCGGCATTTTCTGCTGGCGGGCGGAGTGAAAAGTTTCGGCCGAGCGGGTCTTACCCATTCCCACCACCATCATCTTGGTCAGTCCGCTTTGTAACGGACCGGCAAAGCAGGTGTGAAGTTTGACCCGGTTTAGAATCAGAACCCCAGCGGATTCGAAGCAGTGGCGATCCATCCAGACGTCCCCGGACGCAACCGTGCCCACCTTCACGCAATCCATAGAGGAGCGAATCTCCATGCCCGTGGCTGCATGGGTAAGGCCTAGAGATTCGACCATTTGCTTTTGACCCTCGGCGGTGCCTCCATTGTGGGAGCCCATCGCAGGAACGAGG
>RGYX01000212.1 GCA_010031845.1 Verrucomicrobiota bacterium | reverse complement strand
CTCCGCTAGCCCCGCTTGTTCCAGTCGAAAACTCCCTTTTTGTAGGCGTACAGATGTCCAACTTCGACCAATAACACAAAAGCCATCATCAACCCGAAAACCTGCCACCCCAATCCGCTCAGGCGGAATCCGGCCAGGCTCACCGCCCATGGGTACATGAAAATCACCTCGATATCGAAAAGAATGAAAATCATCGCCACGAGATAGAACTTCACGGAGAAACGGGCCGAAGAGGAACCCACCGGATCTTTTCCGCACTCATACGCCATATCCTTGCCGCGGTTACGACGACCCACCTTCCCCAGCACAATCCCCAAACCGATCCCCCCCAAAGCCACGGCCAAGGCCATCCCTAGGGAGAATAAAACAGGAATAAACTCGCGGATCACCCTCCTTTGCTACCGAGCCACCGCACCGGGGGCAAGTCCTTGCCCAAAGTTGGCGAACCGGGAGAGTTCATGCATTCTGACTTATGCCTCTGGCCTTGCCTCTTTTGGCTTCGTTTCTTTATGCGGCCGGATCGTGGGGGTTAAAACTGGGACTCCGCCGCGGAGCCGCTCCCCGACTCGTCACCGCGCTCTCCAATTTGGCCATGGCAGGCTGGTCTGCACCCTTGGTCTTCTTTTTTCCCGGGCAAGCCCATCAACCCGGATTTCTCGCTGCAGCCTCGGCCGGTTGTGCCCTTTTTTTGGGCCGAGTTTGCGCGATCCGCGCCCTTTCCCGCGGAGACCTTTCCCACGCCACCCCCATCCTCGGCATCAAAACCATCTTTGTGGCCCTTCTCACCTCCCTTTTTCTGAATGAAAAAATCACTTCCGGACTGATGGCTGGGGCCGGGCTGACCAGTTTGTCCGTCGCCCTGCTTTCCTTCACACCTTCGGCCTCCGGTGGAGTCAGGGCCCTTGGAAAAATCGACCGTCCCACGACCCTTTGGGCCCTTTTGGCCGCCTTCCTCTTTGCCGTGACGGATATCATTGTTCAGCGCTATGCCCGCCTGGTTGGGGTGGGCTGGTTCCAACCCGTGATGTTCTCCACTTTGGCCCTTCTCACCCCCCTGCTTTTCACTTTGGAAAAACCAAAGATACCTTCCTCTTCCCTGCCTGCAGAATCCCGCTGGCCCATTTTTCTCGGATCCGGCGTGATCGGGTTCCAGACCTCCTTGGTCATTCTGGTGATCGGAATCTTCGGTCATGCCACCGCCACCAACGTGGTTTATGCCTCCCGCGGACTATGGGCGGTGCTCATGGAGGGGGCAGCCGGAGGGGGCGCCGCTGCCATGGATCGCAGGATTCTCACCCTCCGACTGGCCGGTGCGGCTCTTTTGCTCGCCGCCGTCGCCCTAGCGGTCGGGTCTCTTTAGACCCGGCCCAGCTGCAACATCACCAAACCCACCGCCGTCAGGACCAATCCTCCCAGCTGCATGGCAGAAATGGGGGAACGAAAAAACCACCAGCCGGCCAGCTGCACTAGGACAAAACCTGCCCCCAAGGTAAAGGCGTAGACCAAATGCGGACTCTGCTCCCTCAGGGCATAGGTAATAAGGACAGGACACCCAAATCCGGCCACGTTGCCGGCCAGAAACCAGAGCCACCAACCAATCCCCTCTTTTTCCGAGGCCACCTTGAAAAGCAGGTTTGAACCCGCCATCGAGATCGCATACCCCAGCACCAGAAGGGGAAACTTCAAACCGGAATCAGGCCACTGCCCCTCCGCAACAACTTCCATCCCGGTGCCCCGGTTGGCAGTGCATCGCATATTCCGCTCCGCCCATCCGGTCACACCAGGCCGCAAACGCCTTTCTCTCCTCCGATGTCATCGGGCTCTTGGCGGAGGCGAGGACCGCCTCCTCCACGTAGGGGAACTGGTCCACCCCGATCAAATGCGTGCAGACCTCGGGATAGCTCAGGGAATACCGCAGAACTTTTTCCGCCGTCATCAGCCCCCTCTCGCTGGACCTTTTACTTCCCCCAAACCCCTTCATGCCGATGACCGCGATTTTTTTCTCCGCCAGGGCGGGAATCACCTCTGTCTCAAAACGGCGAGAATGGAGGGTGCCTAGGGCCGAAACCGGCTGCAGGGAGGCATCAAAGGGATATCCTCCCTGGATCATTTTGAGGTGAACCTCGGGCTCATCGTGCCCGGTAAAGCCCAGATAACGGACCTTTCCCTGCTTTTTGGCCAGGTCAAACGCCTCGGCGGCGCCCCCGGGCCCATAAAATTTCTCCACCTCTCCGACACTCTTCATCTCATGCAGCATCCACAGATCCACGTGGTCGGTC
>RGYX01000211.1 GCA_010031845.1 Verrucomicrobiota bacterium | reverse complement strand
TGGATCTACTTCCCCCCCACCTTGGCCAAAATCACATAAACCGTTTTTAGAACGATCTGAAAATCCAAAAGAAAGGAATGGTTGCGGATATAAAAAAGGTCGTAACGAAGTTTTTCCTTCGTGTCTTCCAGATTGGAACCGTACGGGTAATTTACCTGTGCCCAACCGGTCAGTCCCGGCCGCACCTCGTGGCGTAGCTGATAGAAGGGAATCTCCTTTTCGTATTGTTTCACCAGCTTGACCCACTCGGCACGTGGGCCGATGAGGCTCATGTGACCGGCAAGCACGTTCCAAAGCTGGGGGACCTCATCGAGACGTGAAGGGCGAAGCAGACGCCCCAAAAAGGTCACCCGCTCATCCCTTTCGCTCGTATAATCCGAACCTTGTTCTTTTCGCTTTTTCATCGTCCGGAATTTGAAAGCTTCAAAGACTTCCCCCCGTAAACCCTGTCTTTTTTGAAGGTAAAAGACGGGCCACCCATCCAGCAGCAGAATCCCAAAAAAGATCAGCAGGGTGACGGGCAGGAAGATCAAAAGCAGGACCAAGGCCATCCCCCGATCCAGCAGGTTTTTTAGACGAATATACCCCTCGCTTTGGGTCAGGCTGAGTTCCCGATCCAGAACCCATTCCTCGTCGACATCGCGCAAAAGGATCTTTCCATGGACACTTTCGGCAAAAGCCTCTGCGGTAAAAACCCGGGCCCCGGACAGATGAATCTCTGCCAATTTTCTGCCCATCGGTCTCGACAACACGCCGAGGTGGGAAGCCATGACGATCCCCATTCTCGCCGATTCAGACCGCTCCAGAATCTTGGGACTCCAGACCTCCAACAACGGGGACCCTTTTCCCGCCAAAGGCCCAACTTGTCCGTCCACCACGTCGTAAAACCTGAAGTCCGCGCTTGGGTTCCTGTTTTTTTCGATCAGCTCTCTCCAGAGGACACGGAGGTCATCCGAGCGACCCAAAAGGATATAATGCCCCCGGCCCTTTTTTCGGATCAGCTTCTGGTAGCTGGAGCGCCGGTAGGCGAGGGAAAGAAAGGCAAAGCTGACGATCGCGGGGATCACCACCGCCCGGGCCGGTTTCATGGCCTCGCTGTAAGCGGTAAAGGCATAGACCGCGGTCAGCAGCAGCGGAAATACCAGAAGAAAGGAGGAGAGATGCACGGTGGCATACTCGAGGGAAAGCTTGTCTGACTTCTCAACATACCCGCCTGAAATAAAGAGAGCCAATAAACTGAAAGCCAAAGAAACCAAGTAGACCTCCAAGGGCCAGTACCGGGGAAAATGCCCGATGCGAAGAATGTGGAACCCGGCCACCACCAAGGCCAGGAGCAGGACATCCAAGGCGGCCATGCGGAACGAATAGCCGAACCCCTCCTCAGTCGCCCTCTTGGGGGAAAGTCTGGTTTTCCTTTTCACCGGTTAAGTTTATCCCGGGTGATGGAACTTCGACCACCCGCTTCTCCGTTCCGCCCGCGGAAAACGCTGCGCACGACTCTTCCCATCTCCTCGGAATCCGGCCTCTCCCCGGGGATCAGACAGGCGGCTAACTCAAAGGAAAAACTGCTGATTCTTCGTTGAACGAAATCCAGGGTTCGATCCTTGTGAAAATACATCTCCCGTAAGCGGTCATATTCTTTCGGCTCAAGGGGCTGGCCGTCCATCCAGTTGCCCCAAAGCATGACCGCCTTTTGCTCCGGCCTGGCAAAGGGAATCACCGACCAGACCGACCTCTGTCCATCAATCTCCACGGAAAATTCGCTGATCGGTCCGCTGATCGCCCAGCCCGCTCCCGGCATGCAGTGCTCCGGACGGTGTCCAAAGGGATTGGCTTTGCCCCGTCCCGGCGACCACCAAAAGTGGTAACCGGAAATTCCCCCCAGGTGGAAGTAATCACCTTTTTCCGGACGCAACGCATCCGCCACTCCCTTGGGAATCTCCTCTCTCACCACTTCCTCCCGGAGTCGCAGCACCTCGGTGGCATTCTCCTGCGCCCCTTTCGAGTACCAAAACCGCACAAAACCGGCGACCCCAACCAACCACAACAGGGCCAAAATTCCCACCCATCTGCCTTGACGCAAAATCGGACCCTCGATCGCGGAAGAAGGCAGGGGAGACCGAGGCATCCCCACCCGCGAAGCCATCCACCAAACGGACAGGACCACGGCCACCATGATCCCCATGCCCAGCAAATTGTGCCAATGCTCCACCTCTTGGGATCCCAAACGATTCCCGATCATGCCAAGGGTCACCGCCCGGATCAGATTCCCCCCCACCGCCACC
>RGYX01000022.1 GCA_010031845.1 Verrucomicrobiota bacterium | reverse complement strand
GACCACGTCGTCTCCACGTTTCTCTTCTTCCAGGGTGAAGGCAAAGCCAAGATGCCCGAGCATGTTCTCGAGAAGCTCCCTTGCCCCGGCCGGCGCGGCGGATTCGCTCATCGCCGCCCCCACATTCCACCCTTCCACCGTCCGCGTTTCACCAGATCCGCGGGGTGCTGCACCTTTTCCAACTTGGGCATGGGCTGGCGCAAGTTGTACATCAACTGTCCAATGGAGAGGAAATTTTGCACGGTCCAGTACAAGGATAATGCCGAACTGAAATTATAGCAAAACACCAACATGATTAGGGGCATCAGCTTCATCATCTTGGCTCCGGGATTGTCCACCCCCTGCGGTTGCGGAGTAAGATGCATGCTCCAGACCATGGCCGCCGTCATGATCAGCGGCATGGGATTGATGGGGATACCAAATCCGGGAAGAAAGCCAATGGTATCCGGGCGGGAAAGATCGTGGATCCAGAGGAAAGACTGGCCGCGCAGCTCCACCGAGCTGAGCAGCATATAATAAAACCCGAGGAAAACCGGCATCTG
This sequence comes from Verrucomicrobiota bacterium, assembly GCA_010031845.1. GTDB lineage: Bacteria > Verrucomicrobiota > Verrucomicrobiia > Methylacidiphilales > Verrucolacustridaceae > Verrucolacustris. Next base: position 10,017 of record RGYX01000022.1, on the reverse strand, counting down.
GACCAGCATCGGCAGGCAGCCCCCGAGGGGATTCACCCCATATTCCCGGTAGAGGCGCATCATCTCGGTGTTCAGCTTGGCAGGATCTTCCTTATATTTCTCCTGTAGCTCCTTCAGCTTGGGCGCGAGGAGCTGCATCTTTTTCATGCTTTGGTTGGCCTTGGCCTGCGGAACCCAGAGGATGGCCTTGAGCAACATGGTCAGGATCACGATCGACCAGCCATAACTCCCCACCCACTTGTAGATGGTGTTCATAACCACGAGCAACGGACGGCTGACGATCCCCATCCAGCCAAACTCCATGACCTGATCCTCCCCTTGGGACAAGCTGCGCAACCGCCAATCCTCCTTGGGTCCGGCATAGAGGCCAAACTGGCGGCTATTCTTGGCCCCGACTCCCAGGTCGAAGCCTGCGAGCCTCATCCAAGCCTCGACTGCAGGCACCTTGCCGGATCCGTCCCGCATGACCTCGCCGAGCAGGTCGACCTTGCGGGCCTCGGCCCCCATCGCCGGCGCATCCTGTGCGGTCAACACCAGGGCGAAAAACTGGCTCTTGGCCGCCACCCAGCGGACTTCCCGATCATCCCGGCTTTGAACCAGCTCCTTTCCGGGACGCGGAAAGAGAAAAAGAAAATTGGAGGGCAGAAACTCGGGCAGTTTATGCGTGGTGTAGGTGACGTCGGTGGTGAACCAACTGGCCCCCAGATAGTTTTCCTCATCCTTCTTCAGATGAACCGGTGCCCCGACTCCGGCGGCCAAAGCGTAGCTGGGCAGGGCCAGGGGAACGGCTCCGCGGTTCTCCACCTCCTGCGAGAGACCCAGCCGGTAATCCCCGGTCAGCCGAAAGATGCGGCGGAGCCAGACTTCCCCACCCGTCTGTGCCTTGGCGGTGAAGACCACCTCCTGAGCGTCCGCCTTTTCGATGCTCCAAGACAACCCCTCGCCGGCGGGGGTCCAGCCCCGGAGTTCAAAAATCGCATCGGGAGATCCCTTGTTAAGGATCACCTTCTCGCCCGCATCTCCGGCATGGCCGAGCAACTCGAGCGTCCGCACTCCCCCGCCCCAGGTGGTGAAGGTCGCCCGCAAGGTGGCATTTTCCAAAACCGCGGTCTGCTCCTCCCCCGAACGCTGACTCGAACCTGGAGCCAAGGTTTCCTTCGCCACCAGGCTAGGTGAGACAGCGGGTCCTGCCGGGGTCGCCGGTGAGTTGGTGTTTTTTGCCTGGGACGCTGTTTTTTTGGCGGCAGTCGGATTCGGCGGATAGAAATGTGCGACGATCTTGGGATAAAGAACCAGCAGGAGCATGCAGGCTCCGGCCGCGATCCAAGAACTGCGATCCATACCGCCTTTTTTCATGAGGTCTCCTCAACCGGATCAAAACCAGCCCCACCCCAAGGATGACAACGACTGAAACGCTTAAGGGAGGGGATCAAACCTCGCCACGCCCCATGGATTCGGATGGATTGGATCGCATAGTCCGAACAGGTGGGATGAAAGCGACAGCAGGGACCGCCCCAACCCAAAAGAGACCGCCAAAAAGGGGCACTCATCTTCTGCAGGGGCCCGAAGGTAGAGAAACCGGATTTCCTCCCGGATTTTCTCCAAGCCGGCCTGGCCGGCCTTAGGCCGGGCGACCCAGACGGAGTCCAATCCGGCGGGCAGGTCGGACTGCAACGCCCGCCAAGCCTCGCGCACCCAGCGCTTGATCCGGTTTCTCACCACGGCATTGCCGCAGGTTTTGGGGACGACGATGGCCATGCGGCGGGCGGAAGTGCCTGCAGGACGCCAGTTGAGCTTGAGGTGGCTGCCGCTTTCACTTTCCCCATCCCGGCGGATCGCCAGAAATTCCGACCGGCGGCGGAGAATGCGCTCCCGGGGGAGGCAACGGTCACGCCCCGGTGTGGCGGGCGTAGTGGCGCTCCACACCTTTGGGCAGAAGGCGGCGACGACCGCGCGCCCTACGACGCGCGATCGCCCTCCCTTGGTTTTCATGCGGGCACGGAAGCCGAACTGGCGTTTCCGCGTGCGCTTGGAGGGGTTGTAAGTGGGTTTCATTCCGTGAGATTGGTAAGGGGAAAATCGTGCCGAGGAAACGGGGCGGAGTCAATCCGCGGTTCCCAAAAGAGAGAGAAATTTTTGGATTTCCCCAACCGTGTTGGAAGCATGGGGAGAGACCCGTAGCAGAACCTTTCCTTCATGTTCCTTTCTCCAGGAAAGGCGGACGTGCTCCTCTTCCATCCTTTTTTTTACCGGTTCCCACCCGCCGCGGGGCTCAACCAGGCTGGTGATCACCCGGTTCTCATCCCGGCCCCCGTAAATGTGAAAGCCGGCCTTTCGGGCGCCCTCCCTCACCTGACAGGCCAAACCCAAAACGTGATCCGTCACGCTCTCCCTTCCCAGACTTTCCAGAAGCTCCAACGAAGCCCGCATTCCCTCAATCCCAGGCAGATTCAGACTGCCCGGCTCGTATCTCCTGCCCTCCCCCTCAAACTCCATTTTTGTCTGGGCCAAAAATTCCGGACTGACCACATTCCAGGAACCCAAGAGTGGGGGGTGCAGCTGCTCCCAGACCCTTTTGCGTACCATCAAAACCCCCGCCCCCACCGGACCCAACATCCATTTGTGGGCGTCGGCCGCCAAAAAATCAGCCTCCGGAAAGGCGGTGGGCAAAACTCCCAGGGTCTGAATCCCGTCGAGACAAAGGAGGACTCCCCGTTTTTTCAATTCCGGGCCGATGCGGGAAAGTTCCGGCAGGAGCCCGCTCAGGTAATGCGCGGTGGCCAGACTGACCAGGCGTGTTTTGGGCGAAAGCACCGCCTGCACAGTCTCCCATCGAATGGCCTCCCCCGGTTGCCTTTTCAGCGGAACCGGGCGAACGCCCCGGCGGACGAGATCGAGCCAGGGATAAACATTGGCCGGGTAGTCCAATGGGTCGTACACCACCTCGTCCCCCGGCTTCCAGGAAAGACCCAGCGCCACCAACCCCAAACCCAGGGCGGTCGGCCCCAACAGGGAAACCTCCTCCCAATCGCAACCGAGGAAGCGGGCCGCGATTTCGCGCGTCTGGCGAACCCTTTTCCAAATCTCAAGATTCTCCTGCTGGCCGTGGGTGGCGCTCTCTGACCACGCGTCCATCGCTTGCCGGGCAGGCCCGCTGATCGGGGCCACGGCGGCATGCGCCAGAAAGATGCCCTGACGGGTCACCGGGAAAAGCCGGGCACGCTCCCCGGAATCGGACAAAACCCCGGCGAGGCGGGGCGGTTGCGACTTCTTCAGTCGCTCAACTCCACGTTCCAGTAGGCCAGATCCAAAAAATGCCGCCAGGTTTCCGGGCCATGGCGGGAAATCTGCACATTTAGGAAGGTCCGCAGCTTCGGTCGCTTGGGCTTGCGGATGAGTTTCATCGAGGCCTCATGCGGGCGCCGGTTTCCCTTGCGGGTGTTGCAGGGAATGCATGAGCAGACCACGTTCTCCCACTTGGTGGTGCCTCCCTGGTCTCGGGGAATGACATGGTCAATATTCAGGTCCCGGCGATCCTTGTTGGCCCCGCAATACTGGCAGGTGAAGGAGTCGCGCTCGAAAACGTTCTGTCGGGTAAGCTTCACTTCCTTTTTGGGAATACGGTCGAAAAGCATCAGCACGATCACCTGGGGGATCCGGATGCGGAAGCTGATGGTCTGCATGGCATCCTCACCCTCATAGCTCTGGCTGAGGTCCCTCCAGCGATTGAAATCAAACGTGCGGAAATCCTCCCCGTTCCCCTCCACCACCTGGGCGTGCCCCATGTACAGAAGACTGAAGGCCCGACGAACGGAGCAGATGTGTACCGCCTGCCAAAAGCGGTTCAGCACTAACACTCCTTGGGGCATGGACAACTCCATATAGTTTGTATTAGACGGAAGAAAGTTATCGTCAACGGGCCTCGTTTTCTCTTGCCCGAAACGCCATCTGACCGCCTAATTTCCCTTCCTGCCATGAAGTTCCGCAAGATTTTCGCAACCCTGGCCGCCTGCTTCCTTTTGGCGATTCCCTCCACCCATCCGGCCGCTTCTCCCCAAGACGATTACCTGCAGATCTACGTCATGATCAACGAGGGGGACAAGCTGGATAATACCGGCCAAAAATCCCAAGCCCGTGAAAAATACGAAAACGCCCTGAACAAACTGGAAAAACTAAAAAACGAAAACCCTGAGTGGGAGCCGACGATCGTCAAATACCGTATCAAATATCTCAATGACAAGCTTTCCAACCTAAAATCGGCCAAGGACACCTCCCCGAACGCGGCGGAAAAACCAGCCACGCCCGCCCCAGAAAAACCCGCCGCGAAGCCGGCTCCCGCCCCTTCCGAAACTCCGGCCCCGGCCACGCCAAAGTCGGAAACCCCTTCCGCGCCGCTTGTCACCTCGGACGACCCCTCCGCCCTGCGGCAGAAGATCATCGCCCTGACTGGCGACTTGGAATCAACCCGGACCGAACTCAAGCAGGCTAAAAACGATCTGGAGCAGGCCGTGGCCGAGAAAAGGCAGCTCAAGGAGAGACTCGCTGCCTCGCCTACGCCTGACGCCAACATGGCCAAGCTACAGGATGAAAACACAAGCTTACGGCAGAAGCTGACCGCCACCGAGGAAAGCCTGAAGAAGGCCGCCGGCGGCGAACTTTCAGGCGAGATGACCTCCCTCCGGGGTCAGGTTGATTCCCTGGAGAAAAAATTGGCGGAAGCCAACGCCCGATCCACCGAGCTGACCCGAGCCAACGACGATTACAAAAAACAGATCGCCAGCCTGACGACCCAGTTGCAGTCCGCCGGGACTGTAGGCAAATCCGACTCCACGTTGGCCAAGGAAAACGCCATGCTGCGCTCGATTCTGGACCGCCAACTCAAGGAACAGGCCCGGCGCGAAGCCGCCCGCCGATTGGTCTTGGATGAATTCAAAAATCTCGCCGTATCCACCGAAGCTCTCAAGACCCAAATGGAAGTTCTGAGCTCGCCTCTGGTTTCCCTGACCAACGAAGAACAGGACATGTTAAAGGTGTCCGCTCCCTCCCTCGTGGCCCCCGAACCGGCCGTCCCCTCCTCCACTTCGGGCAACACTCCCACCCTGTCCAAGGATGCGGAGAAACCTGCCAGCCCGGAAAGCTTCTCGGAAAAACCACGCATCCCGGAGGAGTTTAAGGATGTCGCCGCCAAAGCTACCTCCCTATACAACGAAAAGAAATTTGACGAGGCGGCGACCGCCTACGAACAGATTCTGGCGAAATACCCTCAATCGATCTACGCCCTTTCCAATTTGGGGGTGGTCCGCTTCCAGCAGCAGAAATATCCCGAGGCGGAGAAGCCGCTTCGCGAGGCCATCCGAGTCGCGCCCAACGATGCCTTTTCCCACTCGGTTTTGGGCATCGTGCTGGTCCAGCAGGAAAAATATGACGATGCCATTCAGGTGTTAAGCCGGGCGGTGGCGCTGGATCCCAACGATGCAAAAACCCGTAACTACCTCGGCATTTCCTCCTCCCGCAAGGGATTGCAGGAGGCCGCCGAACAGGAGTGCCGCAAAGCCATCGAGCTGGACGACAGTTACGGCGACGCCCATTTCAATTTGGCTGTGATTTACGCCACCCAGAATCCCCCCTCCAAAGAATTGGCCAAACGCCACTACAACCGCGCCTTGGAGCTTGGCGTTCCCAAGGATGCCGAGTTGGAGAAACTCCTGAACTAATCTCGGTTGCCGGGCCAAGCGGGAAGCCGGATCTCCACCCGCGTACCCTTTTCCGGTTGCGAATCCACCCTCAGGGTACCCCCATGCGCCTCAACTGTCCGGCGCACCAAGGCCATCCCCAGCCCCGTTCCACCGGGTCGACGAGACAGAAAGGGTTCATACAAGCGTTCCGCAATCTCTTTCGGCATGCCCCGGCCACTATCCTGTACGGTCAAAAACACATTCTGCTCTCGCGGTTGAACACCCAATTTTAGTTCACCCCCTTTCGGCATGGCCTCCACGGCGTTCAACACCAAGTTCAGGACTGCCTGCTCCAACTGAGGACGATCCCCCCGAATCATCGCTTTCCCCCGAGGTGGGACTTTTTTCGTCACCCGGATTCGGGCAGTCGAAAGCTTGGTTCGGGTGAGAAGAGTGACCTCCTCCATCAGATCCGTTCCATCCACCGCGCCAATCTCCGGATCGGCCGAGCGGGCCAGATTGAGAACCCGGTCCAGAATTCCATTCATCTGCGCCAGTTTGGATTCGATCAAATTCAGGTCTTTCTGCTGGGTTTCGGAGGTTGGCAATCCGCGGAGGGCCGTGTGCCAAAGCATCCGGATCACCGCCAAGGGGTTCCGGACCTCATGGGCCACCTCCGCAGCCAACATTCCCAAAGAGGAGAGCCTCTCCCGGTTGCGCAACTCCTCTTCCGTACGGTCGAGCCGACCGGATAACCGGGATCTTCCCAAAGCCGCTGCCGCCAATCCGGCCAATCCCACTAAGAGGCGAATTTCTGCATCGGGAAACCTGCGGGTCTTCGCCGTGGCCACACACAAAACACCGGTTCCCTCTTTCTTTTCCACGAGCGGAACCGCCAGCACGGAAACCAGGCCCTCCTCCCGGATCCGGTCGGTGTGCGGATCCTGCGGGCTGGAACCCACATCCCGGACGGAGATCGGCTTTCCGCGACGAACCACATAACCCAAGGCGGTTTCGGAAACTTCGATGGGAGCCTGCTTGCGATAGGCGGGGGAACCCCCACTACACACCTCCAGCGATAGCTCCCGCTTTCGCGGATCGAGAAGAAAAATGGAGGCAAGTTTCGCCCCGGAAAGCCGGGCTGCTTCCCGGGCCACCCGGTTGAGGATGGCCTCCGGTGTCTCCTCCGCCCCGATGGCTGCCCCCACTTCCGCCAAAGCAGCCGACCGGCGGCTTTCCTCGCTCGTGCCCGCCACCTTCCAGGCCAAACTCAACCAACGAGCCGCCTCCAGGGCCATCCCCTGTAGTTCGGCCTCCTGCCCCTCGGAGAAAAAATTCCTTTTTCTGGTCCCCACCACCAGAACGCCAATGAGATTTTCCCCTTCGCTAATGGGAGCCGCCATTTCGCTTCCTCCCGAACCCAATCCCCAGCTGCTTTTCTGCAAATCCGCCCGGGCGGAAATCCCCCGGCTGGCCACCCAACCGGCCAAGCCCTGTCCCGGCACCAGCCTTTTTCGCCGGACCGAGGAGGCCACCCCCAACGAAGCCTCCATTTCCAAATCCCCATAGTTGGGATTTAGGAGGTAAAGGGCCACCCGTTCGGCCCCAAACTCTTTTTGGGCGCAAGCCACGATGCGGGCGGCTAATTTTTTGGCTTGGAGCAAATCTCCTGGCTCCAATTCCAAATGACGGTGCCTTTTTTTCACCGGCTGACCACCCCTTTCAGCCGTGCCAGGAGCCGATCCAGTTCCGCCGGATCGGTGACCGGTCCACCTTCCTGACCGACGATACTAAAGGTGTCGATGGCGGCACCTTTTTCCGTGGTGATCCGCGCTCCCTCGATCTGAATTCCCTCCTCCGAGATGGCACGGGTCAGCGCGTGCAAAAGCCCGACCCGATCGGGAGCCTGCACATGGACCAAGGTCCTTCCGGGCTCACTTTCCATGTCCATCCGTAAACTTGCGGGGAATTCCGCCTCCCCGATGGCCTTTTGCCACATGGTCGGTCCCAATCCCGCAAGCCGCTCTGCAAGGTGGTCCTCGGTTGCCCCCAGGGCTTCCGTCAGGGTTTTTTCGAAAAGTTCCCGGTCGATGCGGTGGCTGACCGGTTCCAGTCGATCCGTGCAGACGCGGAAGGTGTCGACCACCACATCGTCGTTGCGGGTAAAGATATTGGCGCTGAGAATATTGATCCCGGCGACGGCAAAGCTGCCGGCAATCTTGCTGAAAAGCTTTTCCCGGTTCCACGTCACCACAATGACCTCGGTATAACCCTCTTCGGGATAATCCTGCCAGACCACCAAAGGAACCAAGGCTTGGGAGCCCGCCACCCTTCTTTCCAGAAAGTCGTGGACGGCATAAATATGACGGGCCACCAACTCGGCGGTGCATTGCCGCAGATAAGACGCCCCCATTCGCTCCAAGTGATTTCGCATCTCCTGCTCGGAAAACCTCCCGTTCAGGACCGTGGCCACCTGCCGGGTTCTCCCGGCACGTTCCTCCTCCTCAGCCCGGAGAAACTCCTCCTCACCCGCGAGCATTCGTTTGGTCCGCGAATAGAGATCCCAGACCAGAAGCTCGCGCCAGCTGGACCAGTTGTTTTTTCCCGCCACCGCCCGAACATCGGCGGCAGAAACCAACATCAGCAAATCCAACCTCTCCTCATCCTGAACAATCCGTGCAAACGCCCGGATCGTCTCGGGTTCATCCAGATTTTTCCGGGCAAAGTTACCCAAGGTCATATGGTGATCCACCAGGAAAGTCATCAGAGAGAGGCTTCGACCCCAGAAATGGAAACGCCGGGCCACCCGAACGGCATTTCCTGCCCCCACCTCCTCATGATTCCGGCTCAACTCAGCCTTGCCGGTATCATGCAGCAACATCGCCAAGGCCAGAATTTCGGGGGCTTCCACGCGCGCATACAGCTCCGAGTATTTTCTTAGATCGGGATCCTTTGAATCCAACATCGCATCCAGTTGCTCCAGACAGACCAAGGTGTGCTCATCGGCGGTGTAGCGGTGGAAGAATTCGTGTTGCACCAAACAGGTCAGGGGCGCGAATTCCGGGATAATCCGACCGAGCACCCCGTTCTCGTGCATCAACCGGAGAATCCGTGCAACTTTGCCCTTCTGTCTGAGAATATGTAGAAAGACTTCTTGGACTTCCCGCCGGCCCAGGAGTTCATCCGTCAATAAGCCAAAGTTGGCGCGGAGAAGGGCCACCAGTTGGGCGCTCGGAACAGACCCCTGATCCTGCAGAATTCGAAAAACCCGGATCATCCGGGAAGGATCCTGCATGAAGATTTGGGTGTTTTCCGCCTCAAGCTCGGCTCCTTGGAGAATGAACCCGTCCGTGGCCCTTCGCGATCCCTGCCACCCGGAAAAAAAGGACCAGATACCGCGCGGCTTTCCCGTGATCTGCTGACAGATCCGGGTGGCGGCTGGGTTGCAGATCAAATGGATCGACCGCATGTGGCCGTACACCTCCCGCATCAAAGCTTCGCTTTGACGAAGAATATTGGGCTGGGGGTAGCCCATGGCCACTGCCAATTCCCCTTGAAGACGCAGCGTCAGCACATCCCCCGCACCCCCCTGCAAATCATGCAGCCACTCCCGTACGGTCATGAGAAAGGCGTAAGACTTTTCCGCAAGGGTTGCCTCCTCCCCCCCTAACCAACCTTGGGCGGCCAATTCCCCCAAACTTACCCCTTGGCCGCTCACTTTTCCCACCCAGCGAAGATTGTGAAAATCCCTGAGGCCACCCACCCCGGTTTTGAGGTTAGGCTCCTGCACATAAATCGTGCCCCCCTCCTTCGCATGCCGGGCGGCTTGATTTTCCAACCGCCAGGAAAGATAGCTCTCCACCCCTCGGTTAAGACTTTTTTTGACAAACTCGGAGGTAAACTGCTGCCAGAGCGTTGCGGATCCGGCCAAACAGCGGGCGTCGAGCAGTGCGGTCTTGATCATCGGCTCGTTTTCCGCCCGCTCGATCGTCTCCGTCACCGTCCGGCAGGCATGCCCGACCTTGAGACCGATATCCCAAAGGACGTAAAGAATCTGCCGGACTACCTCCTCCTCAGCCTTTTCCTTTCCCCCTTCACGAATGAAGACCAGATCCACATCGCTGGCTGGACTCATTTCTTCCCGGCCAAAACCGCCCACCGCACCCAGGACGAGCCGGTTTTTGGAACCCACATCCCCGGCATGGTTCCAAAGATGAATCAGGACGCCGGACAGGAGCCCGGCCCGCTGATGAGCCACCTCCAAACCCGACACCCCGCTTTTGGCCTGTGCGGCGAGTTTCGACTCCTCCTCTCGGAGAAAATGCCGGATCAGGTCGAGTCT
>RGYX01000210.1 GCA_010031845.1 Verrucomicrobiota bacterium | reverse complement strand
CAATTCCACCCGCGGTGATGGACAGTCCGTTGAAAGGAACGTTCCAGACCAGCTTGTACCACCGGGCGGAACCGACGGAGGGAGCGACGGAGCAGCGAATTCCGGCTTTTTCAAAAAGCGCAGCCAAGGAGCGGGCCCGGGGGGTATCTCCACCGGAGAGATCGGAGAAGCGGATATTGCCGCCCGACATGTTCAAGGCCACGCCCGGTTCGGGGCGCGAGACACAAACATGGCAGACGCCGCAAAGGATTCGTTCCTGACCGACCATGGAGGCGAGGAACTCCTCGTTGCCTAGGCCATTTTGCAGGGTGCAGACCAAGGTGTTGGGGCCCAAGAGGGGTGGCAGGAGCGTGCGCAAGGACTCGTTGGAGGTGGTTTTGATGGCGACAATCACCAGGTCGACCGGCCCGATCGCCTCCGGTCGGGCCAAGGCGCGAACGGACTTTAGTTCAAAATCTCCGTCCTTGCAGCGGATTTGGAGCCCTTTTTGGCGCAAATAATCCAGATCGCGTCGGGCCAGGAACGAAACCGTAAGACCGAGCCGGGCAAGTTTGGCCCCGTAGTAGGTTCCCAGGGCACCAGCTCCCACGACCGCTACGGAGGGATGGGCGGGTAGTTGAGGGGAGGGAGGAACGGGCACCTCCCAAGTCCTCGAATGATGCCCTTTTTGAAAAGGCGGGTTGAGTTTCCATGCCAGCAATGGAAGATGGATGGGTCGGGTCCATAGCTCAACGGTTAGAGCAGGGGACTCATAATCCCTTGGTTCCTGGTTCAAATCCAGGTGGACCCAGGGCTAGAGGGGAGATGAAGATTAAGATAAAAAGGGTGGGTCAGGGTTGATCCTTGGAACAAAGGTTGGTCACGGGTTGTGGACAGGGAATTTGGGATTCGGAAATTTCTGGTGGGCGAAATTCGGGCAAATGAAGTGAAATAAGGGTGTGAGAGTTCTCTTTTTCACCCTTTCTGTTGGTCTGGCGCTGGGTGTACAAGCGCAGGAGAGTAGTCAAAGTCGGTTGGAATCCGCGGAGACCGGAAGTAAGGATGTGGCTTGGCCAAGGAAGCCTGATAACCGCCTCAGCTCCCTTTCGGGGAAAATGAAGGATTTTCGGGAGATCCCCAATCAAGAGTATGGGGGATCAAAGGAATTTCGTTCAGGACGATTGTACGAAGACCGCCATGCCTCGAGTCTTGATTCCGTTCCGATGTGGTCGACGACCGAAACCGACTACGGCAAAAAAAATGACACACATTTCAGCAAGGATTCGTCGATGGCGGGGAAGGACTCCTCGGATCGCTTTGACCCATCCTTCTCGAAGCAACAGGAAGCCCGGATTCGGGAAGAAAGGGAATTATCGCGCCCGGAGGCGGATGGTTGGTCCTCCCGAGCCAGTCGGATGGGTCAAGCCACCGAAGGAACATTGCAGATGTATGAAGGACGGTTGGCAAGGGTTCGCCAGCGGGTCAACCGCGATGCTGTGTCGACCGACCGTGACTTGGGGAACGGGCGCCAGGAGAAATACAGTCCTGAGGAGGTACAAAAAATTCTCAAGCAACAACCCGGACTGCCTGAGATCAAGGAGATGGTGCAGCCGGCTTTACCGGTCAGGGCTGAATCTCCAACGGCATCTCGGCCCTTAGCTGCGGGTAGTTGACCAAACTGGCGGTGATGGAGGCTTGTCCAAAGGACACTTTGCCCCGCAGGGCCTGAAAAGGGATGGTGATCTGGTAATTCAGTCGTTCTCCCGGGTTGACGTAGCTGTAGCCCGGCTCCGGGGCGAATTCAAAGTCCTCGGACCAAGTGTAGATCACCTTGCCGTCAGTGTCTCGGATGACGGCTTCGCATCTTTGGGCTGTGGGAAAATACAAGGTGGACCCTTTGTCTGAGCCATTGGTCAGGGCTCCAGTTTTGTTTTGTAGGACTCCAGATTCAGCTCATTGGCGCCCTCGAATCTTTTTTTGGATCCCTCCATGAAGAGTCCGCCCTTAATTAATCCGGGAGCGGATTGAAACTTGTCCGGCATGGTTGACTTGGAGGCGTCGATCTCCGCCCAGGAGGGCAGGGCTACCAGAACGCTGAGCCAGCAAAGCCTTCTTGGTTTCATGGAATTCTGAGTCTGCCCAAAAAGGGCGAGAGTGACAAATCAGGTCGTCTATTTTTTTATTCTTGGATAGGTTCACCTGATGAGTCGTTTCTCCCCTTGGCTCGTTCTGGCTGGGCTGCTCCTTTGGGTGGGGGCGGCTGAAAAGCCCCCGGTTCTGATTCGGGTTCATTTACAGGCTCCCGAGGGCGCCAAAGGTGATATTTCGGTG
>RGYX01000209.1 GCA_010031845.1 Verrucomicrobiota bacterium | reverse complement strand
AATCATCCCGGCCAAGGCCACGATAATCAGGACGTTTCGGATGCGGGGCGGAATATCCAAATAGGGTGTCCCACCCTGACGCCGGACCGGAGCCGCCGGACGACCCTGCTTGCCGGAGGATTTACCGCCCGACGAACTCATTTCAGTTTTTTCTGCCAAGCCAGAATTTGCTTTCTGACCTCCTGCATGCTCGGCGCTCCGACCACCCCGCTTCTGGCTTGAAGGGCTCTCCGGGCGCGCATCAGCGGGGATGCTCCCCCCAGCACCGAAGCGGCCAAAACGGAACTTCCTTTCGATAAATCTTCCCAATCCTCACGGCTTAAGCGATCGATCCTCGTCCCTCTTTCCTCCGCCCTCCGCACCGCCGCTCCCACCACCTGGTGGGCCTGCCGGAAAGGCATTCCCCTTTGCACCAGCGCATCGGCCAGATCGGTGGCGAGCAATTCAGGAGCCGAAGCCGCATAGGCACAGGCACCCGCATCCACCTCGATGCTGGCCATGGCCCGGGCCATCACCTCCAGGGAATCCCGGAATGTGTCCGCCGCGTCAAACACACACTCCTTATCCTCCTGCAAATCCCGGTTGTAGGTCAGGGGCAATCCCTTCAGCACAGTCAACAAGGAGACCAGATGACCTGTCAGTCGTCCGCTCTTTCCCCGCACCAGCTCGGCCATGTCCGGATTACGCTTCTGGGGCATCAGGCTCGATCCCGTGGTGAACGCCTCCCCGAACCGCAAAAAGGCGAATTCAGCGGAGGAAAAAAGGATCATGTCTTCCGCCAACCGGGATAGGTGGACACCTCCCAAAGCCACGGCCGCCAGATATTCCACCAGGAAATCCCGGTCGGAAACCGCATCCATCGAGTTGGCCGAGATCTTGGAAAAACGAAGGAATTTCCGGGTGACCTCTCTTTGCAGCTTCAACCGGATCCCAATGGCAGAACATCCGCGCGATGCGCTGCATCCTGCAACCGGCCGTGATCCCGTTCCAGCATCTCCACATAAGCCAGCAGATGGTGGGCCAAGAGAACCGGTTGGGCTCTTTGCAGGTGGGTGTATCCCGGTAGAACGACCTCCCGATTCTTGTCCGCCAACCTCACCAAGACCCTCTGCAAATTTCTGACCGCCGCACAATCTCCGGCCACCTGTTCCCGCAACCACAACCGAAGATCCGTCGCCACTTGGTCGTTCCGGCTTCTCCCCGTATGCAACTTCGCCCCGGCGGGAACTCTCTGGGTCAGCGCCGCCTCGATGTTCATGTGCACGTCCTCCAGCGAGTCCCTCCAACGGAACTTGCCCGCCCGGATCTCTTTTTCAATGCGGTCCAAACCCTTCTGGATGACGGAGACCTCCTTGGACGTGAGAATTCCTATTTTTGCCAACATGGTGGCATGGGCCCGGCTTCCCTCGAGATCGTGAAGTGCCAACCGCCGGTCAAAATGAACCGACCGGCTGAACTTCGCCGCGACCGGATCGGGTTCGCCTTGAAATCTTCCCTTCCCGCTGCTTCTCATGGTTTCTCCTCCAGCTTGCCCGCCTCATGGGCGGAAAGCACGCGCCAAGCTCCTGGAGCCAGATGCCCCAACTCCAATCCTCCGATTCGGGTCCGCTTCAACCTCTCCACCGTAAAACCGAGGGTGCGGAACATCAATCGGATCTGTCGCTTCATCCCCTGCCTTAGGATCATGCGGACTTCCAACCTGCTGCTGGAAAAAACCTTCTCCGCTTTCGCCAACCCTTCCTTCAAGCGAACCCCCTTCTCCATCTGTCGGAGAACCGCTTCATCCGGGGGTCGATCCAGTTTCACCCGATACTCTTTTTCCACCTTGTGCTTGGGATGGGCCAAGCGCTGTGCCAGATCCCCTTGGTTGGTCAAAAGAATCAGTCCTTCGCTCTCGGCGTCCAAACGCCCCACGGTAAACAGTCTTCCAAAGCTCTTGGGCATCAGTTCCCTGTGCGGAGGCCGTGCATACCACTCCACGAGGTTTGTGCAGGGCGATGACCACCGCCCGCGCCGCATGAATCACCCTTCCGTCCACGGTCACTTGGGAGCCATCCGGAACACGCTCCCCTGGACTTAACGCCTGACGTTTGTTGATCCGAACTCTTCCCTCGGCAATCAGGGATTCACATCCACGGCGGGAACCGAGGCCGGCGGCGGCCAGGTAACGGTTAAGACGCATCCCCTCCCCGGCGGGGACGGGATCGGAAGACATCACTCGGGCTTGGTTTTGGGAAGGCCCGTGGGTTTCATCCCGGCCTTCCAAAGACCACGCTTTTTCAGGAGGGTAATTCTCTCCCCGCGCTTCAAG
>RGYX01000208.1 GCA_010031845.1 Verrucomicrobiota bacterium | reverse complement strand
GGCCTTGGAAGATTTTTTAAGGGTTTGCGTTTTATACCCGGACCCCCCGTCCCTGGGTAAGAGGGCGGAGAAAAAAGCCGAGGCGCTCCGGCAGGCGAATAAAGACCTCGTCACCGATTGATTTTTGTCTTTAACTTCCCCCCTATGAAATTGCCCAAGCCATCCAAATATTTTTCCCTGTTCCTATCCGTTTTGCTTTTCGCCCCGGTTCTCCTAGCCGCGGAAGGGGAGGGGGTGGCCAAGAAAAAAACGGTTTTGGACATCATTCACGAGGGCGGGGCGGTCATGTACATCCTCATCATCGCCTCCGTCATGATCATGGCCTTCACCATTGAGGCAATCATCAAGATCCGGCAGGCCCGGTTGGCTCCCCCCGCGGTTTTGGCCCAACTCAAGGACGCCATTGTTTCCGGCAATTACCCCACGGCCTATCAGGTCTGCGTGTCCAACCCCTGTTATTTGTCCCGCATCGTGCAGGCCGGTTTGGAACGGCTGGGTAGAGGACGGGAGGCCGCTGAGAAGGTGATGGGAGAAGTCACCGCCAAAGAGCTGAACGGAATCAAGTCCAACATCCAGTATCTGTCAGTCATCGGGGTGGTAAGTCCCATGGTGGGTCTCACCGGAACGGTGTTGGGCATGATCAAGGCTTTCGAGACCTTGGGCTCTTCCGGGGCGGCCGATCCCAGCAAACTCGCCGGCAACATCTCGGAGGTCTTGGTGGCCACGGGAACAGGTCTCTTTGTCGCCATTCCGGCCTTCGTTCTCTACTACGTCTTTCGCAACCGTATCCAGACGGTTTCCGTGGCCGTGGACAGCGAGATTAACCTGTTATTTGAGGACATTCCCTTTGAACAGCTGACGGGCTACCGGCTGGCCGACTATCTGGGGAATGCGTCCGCCCCCGCGGCCGCTTAAATTTCCAAGGCACCATGGCTTCACATGGGAAAAAATTCAGCGTGCATGCCTCCGGGGGGGAGGAGGAGCCGGAATTTCAGGTTGCCCCCATGGTCGATGTGCTGCTGGTACTGCTGATGTTTTTCACTGCCACCACCACCACGGAAATCAAAAGCCAGATGGCTGATCTCACCCTTCCGGATGCCCAGGAGGCGAAAGACCGGGAAAAGGGGCAGGGGCAGTTCACGATCAACATCAATAAAATGGGTGGTTTGGAGGCGGGAGGACGGGGTGGTTTGGATGAGAACGCCCTCGCCCTTATGATTAAAAACGACTACACGAACGTCAAAAAGCTGGATCCGAATGCCAGCTACCGTGTTCTGGTCAGGGCAGATAAGGATCTGGGCTGGGACAAGACCAAGGTGGTGCTGAAAGCCGCCGCAGCGGCCGGCGTGGCCAATGTGGTCTTTGCCACCACCAAGGGGGGGAAAGGGTAACGTATGGCGGGCGGAGGTGGAGGTGGAGAAGGGGAGTTTGGGCTGCAGATTGCGCCCATGCTGGACGTCATGTTCGTGTTGCTGATGTTTTTCATGGTGATGGCCGGCAAGCAGGTCAAGGAGGCTGAATTGGGGGTGAATGTTCCTGGGGCCTCCCAAGCTTCCAGCACGGCAAAGACCCCAGTGACGATCCGGGTCGGGCCCGATGGGGTGGTCACCTTTAACGACAGTCCGGTGGACAACCGGAATGATGCCGATATGCCGAAACTCCGGGCCCGTCTTCAGGCGCTGATCGAGGCCTTTGCCGAGCAATCGGTCATCATTCGACCGAACGACAAGGCCCCCTACCAGCGGGTGATCGACGTGCTCAACGCCTGTGGCGCGGCCCGGGTGAAGAACCTGACTTTCGGAGGATAAGGCAAGGTGCCGAGAGGCGGTTAGGGACTTAGTTTTTAGTGATGGAGAGAAGCGCGAGAACTCCCAACTCCCTCCATGACTAAGGTCTAACTACTAAAAGGCTAGGCACGGCCCATGTATTTCCGCTCGCGGGTATCCACCTTGATCAGTTCCCCTTCCTTGATGAAGAGAGGGACCTGCAGTTGAAGGCCGGTCTCCAGTTTGGCTGTCTTCTGGACGTTATTGGCTGAGTCGCCACGGACTCCTTCGGGCGATTCCACCACCTTGAGGGTGACGCTGGCGGGCGGCTCCACCGAGACCGCCTTTCCCTCGATAAAAAGAATTTCGCAAACCATGTTTTCGGAGAGGAAATCCTTCACGTCCTCGACCAGTTCCGGGGTGAGGGTCATATTTTCAAAATTCTCCGGATTCATGAAGGTGTAACCGGTGTTGTCACTGTAACTGAATTCCCATTTATCCCGGGAAACGTTAACCGACTCCAGCCGTTCGTCTGAAGCCAGACGGTGGTCAGAGGAGAGGCCGGAG
>RGYX01000207.1 GCA_010031845.1 Verrucomicrobiota bacterium | reverse complement strand
TTTGGCGTAGACCTCGGCGCCCTTACGAACGAACTCTCTCGACTTCTCCTTCATCCCCTTCTCCAACGCCTCTTCCTGCTTCATTCCCTGCTCGGCCGCATACTTCCTCACGTCCTCCGTGATCTTCATGGAGCAGAACTGGGGTCCGCACATCGAGCAGAAGTGCGCACTCTTTGCCCCCTCGCTGGGCAAGGTCTCATCGTGGTAAGCGCGGGCCGTCACTGGATCCAATCCGAGGTTGAACTGATCCCGCCAACGGAACTCAAACCTCGCCTTCGACAACGCGTTGTCGCGGTACTGGGCCGCCGGATGACCCTTCGCCAAGTCTGCCGCATGCGCCGCAATCTTATAGGCGATCACCCCCGCCTTCACATCGTCCCGGTTGGGCAATCCCAAGTGCTCCTTGGGTGTGACGTAACAGAGCATCGCGCACCCGTACCAACCAATCATCGCCGCCCCGATGGCCGAGGTGATGTGATCGTAACCCGGGGCAATATCCGTGGTCAGGGGTCCCAGGGTGTAGAACGGGGCTTCATGGCACCATTCTAACTGCTTTTCCATGTTCTCCTGGATCAGATGCATCGGCACATGACCCGGTCCCTCATTCATCACCTGCACCCCGCGTTCCCAGGCCCGTTTCGTCAGGAAATTGCGCCTCATCGTTCGCATCCGCCAGGGAACCGGGACGCAGTCCGTCGCCGATCGAGAAGCTGATGTCATACGCGGCCATAAGGTCACAGATGTCGTCCCAATGAGTCCAAAGGAAATTCTCCTTATGATGGGCCAGACACCACTTGGCCATAATCGAACCTCCGCGGCTCACAATTCCGGTCATGCGCTTCGCGGTCAGCGGGATGAAACGCAACAATACGCCCGCGTGAATGGTGAAGTAGTCCACCCCCTGCTCCGCCTGCTCGATCAGCGTGTCCCGGAACATTTCCCATGTCAGATCCTCCGCCTTGCCCCCCACCTTCTCGAGGGCCTGATAAATCGGCACGGTGCCGATCGGCACCGGTGAATTTCGTAAAATCCACTCCCGGGTCTGATGGATATTCTTTCCGGTGGAAAGATCCATTACCGTGTCGGCCCCCCAACGGATCGCCCATCTCAACTTTTCCACCTCCTCCTCAATCGAGGAAGCCACGGCGCTGTTCCCGATATTGGCGTTGATCTTAACCAGAAAGTTGCGCCCGATGATCATTGGCTCGAGTTCCGGGTGATTGATGTTCGCCGGAATAATCGCCCGACCTTTCGCCACCTCGTCCCGCACAAACTCCGGGGTGATCTCCTTGGGAATCGCCGCCCCCCACGCCTGACCCGGATGCTGGAACTTCAGGCTATCCCGGGGCGCCTGGGTCGACATCTCCACCGAATCCCGCACTGCCTGCAGTTTCATGTTTTCCCGGATGGCAATAAATTCCATTTCCGGAGTGATGATTCCCTGGCGGGCGTAGTTCAGCTGCGAGACCGATCCCTTTTTGGCCCGGCGAGGTTGCCGATGAACCCCGGGAAACTGCTCGGTCGTATGTCCGTTCCCGTTTCGATGACCGTTGTCTTCCGGACGAACCTCACGCCCCCGGTAAACCTCGGTGTCTTTTCTCTCCTCAATCCATCCCGCCCGAAGGCCGGGCAACCCCTGTCTCACATCGCCATGAAAATCGGGATCCCCCCAAGGACCGCTGGTGTCGTAAACCCGGACCGGATCATTGACCTGCAGTTTGCCGTCCGGCAAACGGGTGGGCTGGAGTTCAATCTCACGGAGAGGAACCTTTACATCGGCCCGGGATCCCCGGACATAGACCCTTTTCATTCCTTCGAGGGCGTCAATCTCCTCGATTTTTGTCTGACTGTTTTTCGTGCTCATCGATTGCTCCTTACCCATCCGCCGACCCAACCCCGGGAGAAAACCACCAAGCACTTCCCTCCGGCGGCATGATCCGCATCAGGTTTTAGGGTCTCGGGACCTTGGTTCCCGACTCTCAGCCCGGCCGGCCGGACTCCCCGCAAAGGGAACCATAATCCCACCCCTGTGCCGTTCCAGCCTTTTTCCCGGGGTTACTGGTCTTCCAAAACCCCGGTGGGCACATAGCCCCTCCGATGGTCCATCGTCTCCACTTCAGCATAATCCCCCATAACCCGCCGGACATTCACCCGGTCCCCACGATGCAACATGGAGGTCGCCGGAGTCACCTGATTGGGGCCCGCTTCCTTGAGGGGGACGTCGGATAAAATCATGGCAAAACCGGCATCCCGACTGCCCGTTCCCGCACAACTCGCCAAAATCAAGCCCAAGCCAAAAACCGTAAAAATATTTCGCATATTGGATGTTAATCCCAACCCTGCTTCCCCCTCAATTCCCAATCCCCTCCTTTCTTCATCTTCATCTTCATC
>RGYX01000206.1 GCA_010031845.1 Verrucomicrobiota bacterium | reverse complement strand
CAGCCCAATGAAGTTGCCGTGGAGGCTTATCTCGAGGTTGCGGACGTGGGTGGGAATTCCAAGGTTTTGGCTTTGGAGCCCATGGGCAACGCCGTGGATGGATGGCACAACTATGCGGGGCGCATCTCCGTCGAAGATTCCGGTAACTATCATTTTAATGTTAGGATCCGGCCTTCTCATCCATCCCTGACCCAAGCCCACGAGCTACGTCTGATCACCTGGGCAGAATAGCTTGGGGGCCGGGCCTTAAGTTGGCCACCAAAGGCGATGAAAATCATGGACTTAGCAAAATCTATTGAGCTGTTTTAACGTTTTCCGCTAGTTTGATCGCTTATGTCGTCCAAAAATGCGCAGCCAGACTTGGCCCGGACCCCGAGTCCTGAGTTGATCGGCATGGATCCGGCCGACGTCAATTTGGAGGCCTTAAAGAAAACCGTTGAAGCCTCCCGGGATTTTCTTCTGGGACTGCAAAAACCGGAGGGGTATTGGGTTGGCGAGCTGTTTGTCGATACGACGGTTGCCTGTGACTACCACCTTTTGATGTACCTCCGGAACAAGGTGGACCGGACGAAGGAGGCGAAAATTGTCCGCCACATTTTGCAAAGACAGTTGCCGGACGGAGGCTGGCCCATTTACCCCGGCGGACCCAGCAATGTGACCGCAACCGTCAAAGCCTATTTCAGCCTGAAGCTCGCTGGATTCACTCCGGAGGAGCCGGAAATGCGCAAGGCCCGGGCGGCGGCCTTGCGGTTGGGCGGAATCCCCCGTTCCAATACCTACTGCAAACTTTATCTGGCGATGCTGGGTCAATACCCCTGGAAATATCTTCCCAATATCCCCCCCGAGATCCTCCTGCTCCCGAAATGGGCGCCTTTCAACCTGTTTGAGATGAGTTCCTGGACCCGGGCCATCGTGGTACCTCTGTCGATCATCCGGAGTTTCCGGCCCACCCAGCATCTTCCGCCGGAAAAACAGCTCCATGAGCTTTATCCGTACGGAGTGGAGGGCGGGCCTTTCCATCATCCGGTGGAGAGTCGCTTTTTCTCCATGAAAAACTTCTTTGTCCGGGTCAACGAACTCCTCGGATGGATCGAGAGCCTCTCCTGGAAGCCGCTCCGCCGCCGCGCTCTCAAGGTGGCGGAGAAATGGATTCTCGACCGGACGGGGCCCGAATCGGAAGGGTTGGCCGCCATATTCCCTTCGATGATGAATACCATTCTGGCGTTTCAGTGTCTGGGCTACTCCGACGACCATCCGGCCATGCGCAAAGCGGTCAAGGATCTGGAGGGGTTGGAGGTCGATGATCCCGCCAACGGGGATTTCCGCATTCAGCCTTGCCTCAGTCCTGTCTGGGACACCGCCATCACCATGACTGCGCTGGGTGCGGCCGGAGTGGCCCCCGATGCCGCGCCGATGCAAAAAGGAGCCGACTGGCTCTTGGCCAAAGAGGTGAAAATGCGCGGGGATTGGGTAGTGAAAAACCCGACCCCTGTCACCGGAGGATGGGCCTTCGAGTTTTTCAATGATTGGTATCCTGACGTCGATGACACCGCCAAGGTTTTATTGGGCCTTCGGAAGGCGCGGGCTTCGGACCCGGCCGCACAAAAAGCGGCCGAGGATCGTGGATTGGCCTGGGCTCGGAGTTTTCAGTGCGATAACGGGGGCTACGCCGCGTTCGATAAAAACATCAACAAAAAGTGGCTGGAGGACGTGCCCTTTGCCGACCACAACGCCATCCTCGACCCACCTTGCGCCGATATCACGGGTCGCCTCCTTGAAACCATGGGCAAATGTGGTGTTACCAAAAACGATTCTCAAATCCAGAGAGCGATTCGTTTTATCCGTGAGACGCAGGAGGAGGACGGCTCTTGGTTTGGTCGTTGGGGGGTGAATTATATCTATGGGACATGGCAGGTGCTGAGGGGATTGCGTGCCATTGGGTATGACATGAACGAGCATTGGGTAATTCGTGGCCGGGATTGGCTGGAATGCGCGCAAAATCCCGACGGAGGTTGGGGGGAAAGTTGTGGTTCGTACGATGATGCGCGTCTCAAGGGACGGGGGATCAGCACGGCTTCTCAGACCGGTTGGGGTTTGATGGGGTTGCTGGCTTGTGGGGATGTGCAGCGCCCGAGCGTGCGCCGGGCAGTCCGGTATCTGATCGAAACCCAGCAAAAGGACGGAAGTTGGGAGGAGAAACTTATCACCGGCACCGGTTTCCCGTGTGTTTTCTATCTCCGCTACGACATGTACCGGAATAACTG
The DNA here is from genome assembly GCA_010031845.1 of Verrucomicrobiota bacterium. GTDB lineage: Bacteria > Verrucomicrobiota > Verrucomicrobiia > Methylacidiphilales > Verrucolacustridaceae > Verrucolacustris. The sequence continues at coordinate 132 of RGYX01000206.1, read as the reverse complement.
GCCGCTCCTGGCCCTCGGGGAATATCAGGAAATGGTCCGGAATTCCGGCGTCCGCTGAGCCGTCCCGCTCATCCTCCGCGGATTTTCGCATGACCCCAGCTTCCCAAGCGCCGATCGGCATTTTGTTTCCGA
>RGYX01000205.1 GCA_010031845.1 Verrucomicrobiota bacterium | reverse complement strand
GCAATCTACCTTGGGCAAAGAGGCCACTTCATCCCTTTCCTCCGTCCTCCCTCTGGGCGTAAACTCTCAGGGTGCGGACGCTCGTCTTTAGTAGTCGCAACTATTTCAAAAAAGCCCTCACCGCGGTTCGCTCGAACCACGACCTTCAATTCGTCGAAACCCGGCTCGACTCCCTGACGGCTCCCCTGGCAGCCGGCTACCCTGCCGTCGTGGTCTTTGTGAACGATCGGGTGGACCAAACCACTCTCCAGATCCTCGCCCGGGGAGGAACACGCCTCGTGGCCACCCTGAGCACCGGCTACAATCATATCGATGTTCCCGCAGCCCGGGAACTCGGGATGACGGTTGCCTCCGTTCCCTCCTACTCTCCCCACGCCGTCTCGGAGTTCACCTTGGGACTAATCCTTTCCCTTGCCCGCCACATTCCCCGCGCCTGCCAACGCGTCCGGGACAACAACTTTGAGCTCGAGGGGCTGGAAGGTTTTGAGCTGAAACAAAAAACCGTCGGGGTGGTCGGCACGGGTGCCATTGGGCAGGAAGTCGTTCGCAACCTCCACGGCTTTGGCTGCCGGATCCTCGCCCATGACCCGTTGGCGAGCTATGTCTCCTTGGAGGAGATTTTTCGCGAATCGGACATTCTCACATTCCATGTTCCGCTCCTGCCCGCCACCCGCCACCTGGTCAACTCCACCACTCTTGCTCGAATGAAGACTGGCGTGATTCTTATCAACACCAGCCGCGGGGCGTCATTTCCAGCCTCAAAAGCGGCCAAATCGGGGGTCTCGCCATTGACGTTTATGAGGAGGAAGCAGGCCTCTTTTTTGCCGACCACTCCTCCGATATACTTACGGACGACATCTTTGCCCGGCTCCTCACCTTCCCCAATGTCCTCGTTACGGGCCATCAAGCTTTCCTCACCGACCACGCCTTGCACAGAATTGCCGAAACCACCCTCCAAAGCCTTTCCGAATTCGAATCAAAAGGTGCCTGCACCCACTGTATCAGATAAACCCTAAATCCTCATCTCTTGTTCGTAATCCTCATCCTAATCTTCAACTTAATCAAATCCTCCTCACGCAAGCTTCTGAGCATCGACACCCACTGCCATCTCGACTTTCCGGATTTTGCTCCGGATCGTGACGCCGTGATCCGAAGGGCCTCTGAGGCGGGTGTGACCCGGCTCATCACCATTGGAACCAATCTCCAAACCAGCCGGGCCGCCGTCGCCTTGGCCGAAACTCATCCCAATATCTACGCCACCGTGGGCATTCACCCCTGCGAAGTCGCCGAAACCCCGGAAGATGCCTGCGACACCCTCGAGGAGCTGGCCAAACACCCCAAGGTGGTCGCGCTGGGCGAATGCGGCTTGGATTACCATCACCTTCCTAGCCGCCAAAAATCGGCTTTTGCCAACGCCGCCCAATCCACCGGCGGGGTCGCCCCCGGGATGGAGGAGTCCCTGATCGCCGATGCCGACCTAAAAAACCGTCAGGCCATTTTTTTTCAGGAACAGCTGGATCTGGCGGTTCGGCTGAATCTTAATGTCGTTCTCCACCAACGGGACAGCTGGCAGGATACTCTCGCCACCCTCAAGCCATATTCCAGCCGACTTCGCGGGGTCTTCCACTGCTTTTCAGGCACCCAAGACCAGGTTCGCCAACTGTTGGAGCTCGGTCATGCCGTCTCCTTCACCGGCATCGTCACCTTTAAAAATGCCCGGGATCTTCATGAGTGCGTCCGCCAGGTTCCCGCCGGCTCCTTTTTTGTTGAAACCGACTGTCCTTACCTTTCTCCCGAGCCCCACCGCGGTCAGCGATGCGAGCCCGCCTACACCCGCCTGGTGGCGGAAAAAATCGCCTCTCTTAGGGGTCTGCCGCTTGCAGAAATCGCTCGCGAAACGACTGCCGCCGCGGAAAAATTCTCGACTGCCGCCGCGGAAAAATTCTTCCGGTTCCCCTCCATCGCATGAAATCACCCCATCTCCACCTCCCCTTTTGGATTCGGGTTCCCGCCACCACGGCGAACCTCGGTCCGGGCTTCGATGCCTTTGGTCTCGCCCTCGACCTCCATAACTATATTGCCGTGGAACCCGGTGCTCCCGAGGTGCCCGACCCCTTTGCCGCTGAGATCGTGGATGCCTACCACAAAGCCCGGGGTTTGGCCCCCAAGCCGTACCGCTTGGTCGTCCGCGGACTGGTGCCTCCTGCCCGGGGACTCGGTAGTAGCGCCACCATTCGACTGGGAATGTTGGCCGCCCTCGACAAGCTCAACAAAAGAAGCCTGGATCTACCTTGGCTCATCCAGACAGCCACCGCACTGGAGGGCCATCCAGACAACATCACCGCGGCCGCCTTGGGTGGCTTCGTCGTTTGCGGCGGACAAAAACCTGCCCGGGCCAAG
>RGYX01000204.1 GCA_010031845.1 Verrucomicrobiota bacterium | reverse complement strand
GCGGTTTAGCCACGCATCCAGTCGGGTCTTTGTTGCGGGACGGTTTTCCTTTAGCCTTCGGTTTCCATGCCCATTGCCCTTCGCATTGCCGGATATCTTCGCAAATATCCCGGCTTTGCCGTGGGAACCCTCACGGCGGCCCTTGTTTCCACGGTCCTCGGCCTGATCTATCCCCGTCTGACCGGCTATCTCATCGACGATGTCATCGCCCAAGGGAAGTCTGACCGGCTTGGATGGTTGATCGCCGTTTTGGCTGCCGTTTTTTTTGGCCGACGGATCATGTTGAACAATATTTTTGAGCAAAAGGTTATCCTCGATCTTCGCCGGGATCTCTACACGGCCTTTCAGAAGCTTCCGGTTTCATGGTACGACCACCGTTCCAGCGGCGATTTGCTCACCCGGGTCAGCGAGGACGTCATGAACATGGAGCGGATGCTCATCGATGGCATTGAGCAGGGATTGGTGGCCCTGATCCAGCTGGTAGGGGTGGGGTTCATCCTTTTTCGTCTGGATCCACATCTGGCTGCCTGGTCGCTGGCGCCGATTCCTTTTTTGGCCGCGGGTGCCCTCTATTACACCCTCACTGCTCATCCCCGTTACCGGATCCAAAGAAAGGCGTCTTCCGCCCTGAACTCCCTTCTCATGGATCATCTCCAAGGCATCCGCCAAATTAAGACTTACGACTGGTTAAAAGAGGGGTCGGCTCGTTTTGAAGGGGCTGCCCAAAACGTTCGAGCGGCCTCCTTAAAGATCATGCGCGCTTGGGCCATCTACAACCCCTCGATGGCCTTGGTGGCCGCGGGTGGCACCTGTCTCGTCCTTTGGTTTGGTGGGCGGGCGGTTTTGGAGGGGCGGATGGCAGTCGGCGAACTCGTGGCCTTTCTTCTCTATGTGGGAATGTTTTATGAGCCGGTCACCCGACTCCATAGCCTGAACCAGCTGATTCAGGCCGGGCGGGCCGCCGGAGAACGGGTCTTTGCCATTTTGGATGCTGAGCCAGAACCCGGACACACCTCCACTTCTCCCCTGCTCCATTTGCCGGCACGGCAAGGCTCTGCCCGAGAAGTCCGCTTTCATAACGTTCACTTCTCCTATCGGACCGGACGCGAAGTTTTACACGCAATCGAGCTGACAGTTCCCCGGGGGACAAGTCTTGCCCTGGTGGGCCCCACCGGCGCCGGCAAGACCACCCTTGCCTCTCTGGTTGCGCGGCTTCATGACCCCACCACCGGCGAGGTTAGCCTTGATGGAGTGCCCATCCGTCAGATCCCTTTGGCCGAATTGCGGAGTGAGGTAGGAGTGGTTACGCAAGAACCCTTTCTGTTCCAGGCTTCAGTCAGGGAGAATCTGGAGCTGGGCGCCCCCAGCGCAACCGATGCGGATATCGAAAGAGTTTTAAAAGCCGCATGTGCATGGGACTTTGTTCGGGCGCTTCCCGATGGCTGGAACTCGAAGGTGGGTGAACGCGGGGTCCGCTTAAGCGCCGGCGAACGCCAACGTCTATCGATCGCCCGGGCGTTGCTCAAGGATCCCCCGGTTCTTATTCTCGACGAAGCCACCGCCAGCGTGGACACCGCCACGGAGAGGCAGATCCAGCTGGCTCTCGAGCATCTGCTTGCGGGTCGGACCAGTCTGATCATTGCTCACCGTCTCTCCACGGTCCGCAAGGCCGATGCCATCGCCGTGGTGGAGTCCGGACGGATATTCGAGATGGGGAATCATGACTCCCTTCTGCGCTCGGGCGGTCTCTATGCCAAACTATGGACCATTCAATCCGAGCACGCCGAGGTGGGCACGATTGAGGGCTTGTTGAATTTGAATTGAAGACCGAAGGGGAGCTTCACAATCCCCTAGTCCCTTTTCGATCCATCACGACGAACTCGGTTCGTGAAGGGCCTCTCCCGCTCCCCTGCTCCGCTTCGAACCATCCACGTAAAGCTCGTCGATTTCTGCAGACATCCCCCCGTACTCGAGGCTCATGAGTAAGACTACGACCACATATCCGATGAACCGATCCCCCTCCATGGCTATCCAGGTGTTCCCCAAGGATGGATTTTTTAAAATCTTTGCGGCAAGCCGCTGATAGCGTTTGGGACAGAATCCCTGGATTTTTTCAAATTTCCAATAGGCACGGGCCAATTTAAGAAGTTTTGGCAGGTCCCGTTTTTTCAAAGCCCGAATTACATAATTGGTCATAGGAAGATGACCATCTTGCTTCTCGTGATGCGTCCGTCAACGGGAGGCTCGGCTTTTCATTAGCCCCTTTTCTTGGCATAATTTCGTGATGAGCAAATCCGATCTGACCGCAGCCGAGGCCATTCGCGCCCGGCGTAGTATTAAGACCTTCAAGAGCGATCCTATTCCGGAGCCCGTTCTCCAAGAGCTGCTTTCCCTTATGCAGGACGCACCCTCCTCCTGGAATTTCCAGCCC
>RGYX01000203.1 GCA_010031845.1 Verrucomicrobiota bacterium | reverse complement strand
ACTTGGCCAGGTTGCGTATAGAGTTGTCGCGGTTGGCCAAATCAGAGCCCCGTGCGGTGGTGGTGGTGAGGGCGGACCGGGAGTTGCGGCATGGAGTGGTGGCCCAGCTTTTGGATGCGGTGGTGCAAAACGGGCTTTCCGCGGTGTTGGCCTCCCGTTCCAGCGAACCCAGTCCGTGAAAATTCCCTCCCGTCTGCGGGGACAGCTGACCCTTTTTGTGGCGCTTTCTTTGGGGGCCCATGCGCTGGCTTTTTCCCTGTTCCGAGATCCGGGGGATTTTATCCGCATTCCACCCCATGGACCGGGAAAGGTCACCCTGCAGGGCGGGGACGGAGCGGAGGAGGGGTTGGCGGCCATTTACGAGCCCTCGGCGATTGTTTTTCCCAAGGCACGACCCTCACTGCTTGCCGGAAGTGTGACCTTGCCCTGGAACGATGTGGGCTGGTCGGTGCAGGGAACCGTGCCGGTGCCGGAGTTTCACCCCAACGGGTTGGGGACGGATGCCCCGTTGCCGGTGAAAGCGGCCACGGCCATGGGGTCGTACCGATCCGAGCCTCTCCTTGGGCTTCGCAAGGAGAGCCGTGCGGTGACGAAGACGTGGTTCGATCTGGATGGCGCCCTGAAAAACCGACTCGGAGCCAAAAGTTTGACACTCCCCGCCCTACAGAGCAGCCATGCCTTGGAACCGACGGCGGCCCGACTGGGGGTGGATGAGGACGGAGCAGTTCGATTTGTTTTTTTGGAAGGTACGACGGGAGATCCCGCAGCTGACCGGGAAGCATCGAATCTCCTCAGGAGTTGGAGATTTGAACCTGAATCAGGGAAGTGGGTGGAGTGGGGTCGGGTCAAGATCCTCTGGGCGGTAGAGCCCCCTCCCGGGCAAGGTCAGCTGTGACCCTTACCGGTTCACAACTTCTTCTCGTCTATCTGTGCCTTTTTCTTGGCATCGTATTTTCTTTGTGGATGGTTGGAGGATGGAAAGCGTCACTAAGCCGGAGAAGGTTCAAAGAGGCGGTGGTCTGTCCCGTCTGTGGCGCAAGGAACCCACGGGAACATGCCTGGTACTCCCTGCGTTGCAGGAAATGCGGTGCCCGGCGGCCCCTCAACCCCATCAAAACTGAAAGGAGCTGAATTATGGGCATGTGGATCGGTCGGAATCGCAAAGCCAGGGTGACTTACGGGTTTGACGAAATTGCCCTCGTTCCTGGGGATGTGACCGTGAATCCGAACGAGGTGAACACGGAATTCTCCATCGGAAAACACACTTTCAAAGTGCCCATCCTAGCTTCGGCGATGGACGGGGTAGTCGACGTAAAATTCGCCGCCGCCATGGGGAAGATGGGCGGTCTAGCCGTGCTAAATCTGGAGGGGGTACAGACGCGCTATGAGGATCCGAGCAGCGTGTTGGAGCAGATCGCCAAGGCCGACAAGGAGGCCTGCACCCATCTGATCCAAAAAATGTATATTCCGCCGATCAAGGAAGAGCTGATTGCCAAGAGAATCAAAGAGATGAAAAAGGCCGGGATTGTGGCGGCCGTTTCCGCCATCCCCCAGAAAGCGGAGAAGTACGGAGCGATCGCCCAAAAAGCGGGAGCTGACATTTTCTTTATCCAGTCCACGGTCTCTACGGTTCGTCATATTTCGACCGAGTACAAGACGCTGGATCTGGCGAAGTTCTGTAAAACCATGAAGATACCAGTGGTGGTGGGTAATACGGTCACGTACGGGGTCAGTCTGGAGTTAATGGAGGCGGGAATTTCCGGGCTGCTCGTCGGGGTCGGGCCCGGAGCGGCCTGCACCACGCGGGGGGTGCTGGGATTGGGCGTTCCCCAGGTGACGGCCACCGTGGACTGTGCAGCCGCCCGCGATGCGTACCATAAAAAGACAGGTCGTTATGTACCCATTATTACCGATGGCGGCATGAACAAGGGCGGTGATATCTGCAAGGCCTTTGCCTGTGGGGCGGATGCGGTGATGATTGGAAGTGCTTTCGCCCGAGCCCAAGAGGCTCCGGGGAACGGGAATCATTGGGGCATGGCTACTCCACATGCCAACCTGCCGCGGGGAACACGGATCAAGGTGGGAGTGACTGGCAGCCTGAAGCAGATTCTTTTTGGTCCGGCGACGCTTGATGACGGGTCTCAGAATCTGGTCGGAGCCATCGTCACCTGCATGGGCAACGTTGGGGCCAAGACCCTGAAAGAGTTTCAGGAAACAGAGATCATTATCGCCCCCTCGATCAAGACCGAGGGGAAGCTGTTCCAGACCGTGCAGGGTGTCGGGATGGGGACGCGCTGAGGGGCGGGGCGGAGTCCCGCCCGAATCGGTTGAAAGATTAAGATGAGGAAATCTGGAACAGAGAAACTCTGAAGGGTGATGCTTTCTTAAGCATGCCCCTTGATCAGGCTGCGCGGAGCTCAGCCTTTATGGCTGCC
>RGYX01000202.1 GCA_010031845.1 Verrucomicrobiota bacterium | reverse complement strand
GACAACTACCCTCTCGAGTTCCAACAGATGTTTCGTGAGCATCGCCCTGCGCAGAATCCCACCATCTATCTCTGCCTGAATTCACGTACGGATCCGGACTCCGCGCCCCCGGAACACGACAACTACTTTCTGTTGGTGAATGCCCCGGCCGATACCGCCAACATCAATTGGGCCAAGGAATCTCCGGGATACGCCGACCGCATCATCCGGATTTTGGAGAAAAAGTTTCTGCCCGGGCTTGAATCTAAGATCGTCCACAAGGAATGGATTTCGCCGGCTGATTTTGAATCCAGGGATGGCGTCGTTGGTGGATCTCTTTACGGTTGGGCCTCCCACGGCATGATTCCCTCCTTTCTGCGTCCCCCCATCCGTTCCAAACTGCTGCCGAATCTCTACTTTGTCGGCGGCACCACCCATCCCGGTGGCGGCTTACCGCTGGTTCTTCTCTCGGCTGAGATTGCCGTGCGCCTTGCGAACCGCTCGTCTTAAAGCTTTTCCGGATTTTCTAAAAGTTCCGCCACCCGGGCTAGCAGACGCCCGGCAGCCCCACCGTCGATGACCCGATGATCAAAACTTAAGGTCAAAGGCGCTTCGGTCACGGGCTGAAAAGACTCCGAGGATGCATCCCATGCCGGCACGGTTTTGCCCGCCCCCAAACCAAAGACCAGGCTCTGCTCGGGCAAGGGAATGGGTGTCGCCCATTCCAACCCAAAGGTTCCATAATTCGTCACCACGGCCACGGATCCCCCCAGAGCTTCCACCGGCAACTTCCTATCCTTAGCCTGCTGCATTCTCTCGGCATAAAGCCCCACCAGTTTATCCAAGGATGTCTGGTTTACTTTTCGCAACACCGGCACCAACACCCCATCCTCCGCCTCCACCGCAAAACCAATATCGATCGAGTTTGGATGCACGATCCGATCCCCCACCAGCCTTCCCGCCGGCACGCTATTCTCTCCCAAGGCGATCCCCAGCGCCCGGACGGCGTAAAGAGTCGGTCCCGGCTTGGAGGGATGCTTTTTACGGTGGGCCAAAAGGGCGTCCATTCGCGCCGCTCTTCCCACCGTGGCCAACGGACGGGTCCAGCTCCGCCGCATGGCATCCGCCACCGCCACCCGCATCGAGGAGGCCGGAGTCAGTTTTTGCTTCTCCAACTCCGCGATAAATCTTTCAAAGTCCTCGATCGTCACCCTCCCCTTGGCCCCACTGGGGGCCAACCCCGCCAAATCTGCAGCATGCAATCCCAACTCCTCAATCCGGGCTTTCATTCGTGGGGACATGTAACTCGCTCCCGCTGCCCGAGCCGGCACCGGCAAACCCTTGATGGTTGGAATCACTCCACCCCCGTTCCCGTTTCCAGAACTTGCGATCACCCCTTTTTTGGATTTTTTCTCTGTTCCGGTTTTGACTTCCTTGTCTTTTTTTCCATGGTCCGACTCTTTTTTGGGAGCCCGATCCCCCTTTTTCTCCCCTTTGGCCTCCGCGGATTCCACATGCCCCAACACGTATCCAACCGGATAACTCTTACCCTCCTGCGCCTTCCACTCTTTCCAAACCCCACCATAGGACGTGGTCACACTCATCACCGCCTTGTTCGTTTCAACTTCGGCGATTTCCTGGTCCGCCTTCACCTTGTCTCCAGGCTTTACCTTGAGGCGGATCAACGTTGCCTCGGCAATCGACTCCCCCAATTGGGGCATGGAGATGGCTACTTGGCCCATAGTTCTTTCAGGGGCAACTCTACCCACTCCCCGCCCTTCTAAACAATGCCGAGGGCGACCAGCCCGGCTCTTCCCCTCTTCAGGGGATCCGGGCCGGTCGCATCCCGGCGCGACCGTTTCCTCAGGCGGCCGCTTTGTTCTCCAGTGTCCGGATGCTGGAAAAGAAGATGCGGATCAGGATATCGACCTCCTCCAAGGCCGTCCTTACCGCCTGGCCATCACAAGGAATTCCCACTTTGGCCAAAAGTTGTAATGCCCGCCGCGATCCTCTCAGCTCCGTGAGACAGGCACGGAACTTCTCGGCAAACTCCTTCGCCGAAGGAGATCCTTCCGCCTCGCCATGCCGGAAGTAGGCCGCTGTGCCGGAACGGAGCAGTTGCTCCGCCAGATGCCCACCCGCTCGATCTTCCGGCAGGCTTCCCGCCAGACCGAGCAGATTGGCGGTAAACGCCAAGAGCCGATCCGATAGGTCAGATCCCTTGCGCTCACCGCTCTCCCCCCCGCCATTACGGGCCGGTGTCTGGTTTCCCCTGTCTTGTGATTTCCATCTTGTGTCTTGTGTGGTTGTTTTCATGTCGGATTGAACCGGGAAAAACGAAAAAGGATGCGCACTTTTTTAACTTTTTTTTCACCCCCACGTTTCCCTGAGGCACCATCCCACTTTCATAGGAATGTAGGATGATCCTATCCCCTTAGTGTCGGCAGGCCGGGCCTAAGCCCGGCTTC
>RGYX01000201.1 GCA_010031845.1 Verrucomicrobiota bacterium | reverse complement strand
AATCGTCGGCTAGAACTGTCCCGATCCCGTCGGTCAACAGCTTGGAAAGGTCTCGTGCTCGGCTCATGGGTTTATACTATCCTCCGTTTTGGTTAGTCAATGACGGCAAGTTCTGCTTATTTGCGGCGAAAGCCTCAAGGATTGCCGTTTTTGCTTCGGTGATTTTTGACCATTCAAAGGGTTTACCTATGTCAGAAACCCTTAGCTCAAGCCATTGCCCCGCTCCCTGAACTTCCCCTGCGTCGTTGGGTGCCCTAAAAAACAGGCTTGGTAGAGAACTTGGGCTCTGCCCAATTTCCTGGATCACCAAATTTCGATTTTTCTCGGTCTCTTGGTCAGGCCCCCATGGGACTGCTACAACCCCTTCCGGGAGTCTCCCCAAAAGCTCCGAACAGTCACCGTAAACGTTGTGGAAAAAGTAATCGGTTTGCTGGTTACTCATATTAGAATGCCAGCTTTCTTGCTGTACCGGCTCCTCCGGCACCTCCTGACCCCCCTGGGCAAAAACCGGAGCTACAGTTTCCCGTGAAAGTTCCCCCGGCCCCTCCGTTGGCCACCGGGGTTATAGTGGAGGTGTCAGTCCTATAAAAGACCGTCACTGAGCCACCACCAGAACCTCCTCCCCCGGCAGTTCCAAGTGTGCTTGCTCCTGAATAGTACGAGCCCTGAACCCCATTAGCCTCGATAATTCCTGAGCCAGATAAAACTCCTTCGACAAAAATGATCAAAACCCCCCCGGTCCCGGTTCCAGCCACTGGAGTTAAAGATCCTGAGTTTGTTCCGGCCGGATTTCCGGCTCCTCCAAAAGCAGAAGCCCCTCCGCTAGTAATCCCGCTACCTCCCTGGCCGCCGTTTGCGGTCGCACTTCCTGCTGAGACTGTTGAAGTAAACCAGGCTCCCCCACCTCCGCCACCGCCAGAAAAACTTGTTCCCCCAGCCCCGGAACCTGGGGTGACCACACCTGCATTGTTATTTTCGCGAACACCCCCAGTCCCGCCCCCACCGGTCCCTCCAGAAGAGCCGGCAGTACCGTTCGAACCGGCAAAAGACCCGTTTGTTCTGCCGATACCTACTGCCCCCGAACCGCCATCCGCCGGGACCACGGGATTCACAACCGCAGAGTAGGTACCCGAAGGCACAAGTTTTATGTTCCCCTTTGACGTTCCTGCATGGCTTGCCCCCCGCGCGGTCATGGAAACGGTTCCGTTTAAGGTAAGATTCCCGTTCACATAGAGCACGGTGAAAAGCTTCCTTGCTGAAGGCACGAAAGTAACCCCTGCGTTGATGGTCAAGTTCCCGTTGACGTAGATAAAAGCTGACCTTGTGTCTTGGGTTGAAGTAAACCAGTCGGTATCGGTAAACGATGACAATGTTTGGCTTCCGTGTTTTATTGTGTAGTCATACGAACCCAGGGAAACGGAGTCCAAAGAAAGAGTTCCTCCCGCGATCGGGTTAACATTTGCCGGAACGGCCCCAACCCAACCGTTGCTAAGACGTCTTTCGTAAATTTCGTACAGACTCCAACGACCAGAGGCTTTTTCTGGGATAACCATACTGCGGCAAAAGGTCAGAACGTCCGCACTCGTCGCGTTGCCCCCGCTGAAATTTGAAGCCAGCGAGAGAGTTGGGCCTGCTCCTATCAACCCGGCAGTCTTTGGCATTTACGATATCTCCTCGTAAGAAACCACAATTTCCAAATCATTGTTTGCCGAGGCTGTTGCGGTTAACTTGTCACCCTCCTCCAGGTAAATGGGTTTGCTTAGGACGTCAAGCGTGGCATCGGCGGGGATCGTGATGGTATGCGCCAGTTTATAGGATGTGGTGTTATCGGCATTAAAAAATGAGACAGTTGCGTCGGCGCTATTTACGCCGTCAACATTACTGACATAGACTGCGTTAAGTTTAATTACTTTACCGCTCGCGGCCGAGTTTACGACGATATCCGAGCTGCTGGTTGTTAAAGCGGCCCCAACGGTTTTCCCGGTGATGGTCGCTACGTTTACGATGTTGGGTGCTGCCATAGTGTTATCCTCCACCGAAAACGATCGCCATGGCGACCGACTTTCCGGTTATTGATGTTTTCAGAGCCGAGTTCTTCCGTCACGCTGTTGTCCGCGATTTTTGCGGTGGTGATGTTTGAGTCTGCAATCCCGACCGTCGTCACCTGCCCAAAGGCCAGGATGTCGACGAAGTCCGACAACGAACATCCGCTGGTCAGGGTGACCGTGGTGGTGCTTGTGGTCGTGTAATCGAGCGTTGGGGCCAACAGCACGCCGTTGACAAAGACGTAAAGAAAGCCGGGGGTGAAGGCCAGGGTGTTTCCGTTGGTGTCCAGGCCTGAGAAAACCGTCTGGCCCGCGCTGGCGATGTAGCGGAACGCAGCCAGAGGAGCCGAGATTGGGCTCGCCCCGGAGGCCGAGATGGTGACCGAACCCGTCCCGTGGGCAATGGAGACACCCG
>RGYX01000021.1 GCA_010031845.1 Verrucomicrobiota bacterium | reverse complement strand
TTTCATCCGGCGACATCCCTAGCCCATTCTTCATCAGGTTGTAGGCTTCGCAGATCAGTTGCATGTCTCCGTATTCGATGCCGTTATGCACCATCTTGACGTAATGACCTGACCCCTGTTCTCCGACCCAATCGCAGCACGGAACCCCGTCATCAACCTTCGCCGAAATGTCCTGAAATATCTTTTTCACATGGGGCCAAGCCGCGGGAGAACCTCCGGGCATGATGCTCGGACCGCGACGAGCACCCTCCTCTCCCCCCGAAACACCCGTACCGATGTAGAGCAGGCCCTTGGCTTCCGCCTCTTTCACCCTTCGATTGGTGTCATCAAACAGGGAGTTTCCGCCGTCAATGATGATATCGCCCTTCTCGAGGTGCGGAGCCAGTTCCTGGATGAAGTCATCTACAGGTTGCCCCGCCTTCACAAGCAGCATGATGCGGCGAGGTCTCTTAAGTTTGGAGACCAGTTCCTGAATGGAATGGGCCCCCTGCACCTGCGTGCCTTTGGCCTCTTTGGCCAGAAAGTCGTCCACCTTGGAGACAGTCCGGTTGTAGGCCACCACGGCGTAGCCGTGGTCATTCATATTCAGGATGAGGTTCTGTCCCATCACTGCGAGGCCGATTAGGCCGAAATCACCTTGGGAATTCATCAATTATTCATATCAGAAAATGTCTGCTTCTCAATGCGAATCCCCCCCCGCAATGACCCATTCCACCTGCTGATCTATGGCAAGACCTGCAGAAACAGTCACGGCAACCCGTGGCTTTTCCAAGTCGGCGAACTGTCCTTGAAGAATTTTCTCATATTTCCCCACGAGATCATGCTTTCGGGTGTTCAACCGTTTTTTTGCCTGTTCCAGCGTGATCTCGATCCATACCACGCGCATGGGCACCGCGGAATTGGCCAGCATCTGCCGGTATGAGTCCTTCAGCGCCGAGCAAGCCAACACGGCTCCGCCACACTGATCCCACTCCGGCATCTTGGCGGTCAGAATCTCCAACCAAGGCCAGCGGTCCACATCCGTTAGCGGTTCGTCCCGCAAAAGTTTCATCCGGTTGTTGGGGGGATGAAAATCATCCGCATCATAAAAGGAAATATTGAGCCGATCCGCCAAAGCCTTTCCCAGCGTGGTCTTGCCACAGCCAGTCACTCCCATGACGAGCCAGATCAAAGCTCGCCCTCCAGCCGATACAGCATCTCGCCGGAGTTGACCGTACCAAGCTCAGCATAGCTTCAGTTAAGTTGCCCATCGGAAATGGGCTTAAGCAGCATATAGGTTACGCCAGATATCATGAATGGCCGCGGCTAAAAGACGGCAAAGCGCAGACGGTCCAAAGGTATCCGAGGAGTCTGGCAATAGGGTTCATGGATTCGGTTCTTTCTTTTTCCAGTATCTTTGAATGGCGGGTTTCAAGACGGTGGTCAGTTGGCGGTATCCTTCAACGCTCAAATGCAGCCCGTCTTCGATATACAGTCCCGCTCGGGCCTCCCCAGTCGAGTTCTGCAGAGCCGGATTCACATCCACGTAGAAGATGCCGGGTCTCGTTTGACTGAGTCCCTCATATCCGAGGTTGACCGCATCCACTGTCTCCAACTGCCCGTCCCGTCGCTTCTGGGGTGAACGTATCACGGAAACTAGCAACACGCGGATCGACGGATCCGTTTGGGCTACTTTGCCCAGCCACTCCTCCACCTTTTGGAGGACGGAGAGAGGATGTTTTCCCTCTTTGATGTCATTGCTACCGCAATACCACACGATCAATCCCGGTCGGCAGGGCAGCACAACTTGGTCGAAAAACATCAGCTGGTGGGAGGTTTGGGATCCCCCAAAGGCCCGATTGGTAACCGGCAGGGGCGCCAGATCCTGAACGGCGTTGGTCCACCGCTTGAAGATGCTGCTGCCGACCAACAGGACGCCTCCAGGGGCGGGAGTCGGCAACGCTGCAAACTTCTCCACCTCCCCACGGAACTTGCTGTGGGCTGCCGGGACCGCCTCTTGCGATCGAGCTTGAGGGAAAGCAAAAAAAAGAGCGACGATCGGAACCGCGGTTCCAAGCGTTTTTAATTTCAGGGCTTTTTCTCCACCGTTGAGGGTTTGAGATGACGATCCAGCCAATCGAAAACCAGATCCGTGATATCCATCATCACAGGCCCGTCTTTCTTCATGCTGACCGCCAGATCAAAGGTGTGCGGGGCGTTAGGAATCAGAACCAATGCATGACGCTTCTCCTTCAGCTTTTCTTTCAAGGCATCCACGTCTTTTGAGTCGTTAATCGTATATTCCGGACACGGATTCCCCTTCGCCTCCAGTTTGGATCGCAGAATCTGACTTTGCTCCACCTTGACCGTTTCATCTCCTGTCCCGTGGATCATCAGCAGCGGGGGGGCATTTTCCCGGACATAGCTGGTGGGCGAACCCTTCCGGTAGAGATCAGGGGCCTCGTCACGGGTCTTGGCGAACATTTTCATGTCATGATAGGTCATCAGATCCACCGCCCCGTAAAAATCGACCCCACAGACGATCCGTGCGGGGATGTGGGTGCGGGAACCGGCCCCATCAAACCCATCTTCCGGTCGGGTCAGGGTCAACATGGCGGCCACGTTACCTCCGGCCGATCCGCCCATCGCCCCAATCCGCTCCGGATCGATTTTTAACCGCTCCGCATTGAGCCGCAGCCAGCGGACAGCCTCCTTGGCATCCTGGATGTTCTGCGGCCACGTCACCTGCCCCTGAGACTTCCGCAGCTTGTAGTTGATGCTCATCGCGAGGTAGCCGCGTTGGGCGGCGTTCGTGCAAAAGTTCAACTCCCGATACTTCCTTTTATCCCCATCGTTGAATCCTCCTCCATGGATGATGATGAGAGCCGGGGCTTTCCGCCCCTCCGGTAGGTCCATGGGAAAATACAGGTCGGCTTTTTCTTTTCGGTCCCCCTCCAGATACGCGACGTCCTCTTCATGCGGAATATCCGCGGGGATTTCGAGCGGCGGCTTGGGGATTTTGGCTTTTTTGGATTTGGGTGTCTCCTCAACCGTCGCTGGAGTCTCCTCATTTTCCTCTCCCGCAGGGTTGCCTGCTGCCAGGGCTCTTCCGCCGGCGAGCATCAAGCACGCCAGATAGATAAGGGTTTTACTTCTCATGGAGCCTTCACTTCAAATTTGGCCGTTTGCCGGATATCGGTCGAGGAGGATCCCAGTTCCACCAAAAAATCACCCGGCTCGACGACCCTGCGCCCCCGCCGGTCAATCAGTTCCATGTCTTCTTTGCCAAGCCGGAAACGGACGGTTTTTTTCTCCCCGGGTTGCAGGGAAACGCGCTCAAAACCCCTTAACACCTTTTCATACGGGGTCACAGAGGCAAGGATGTCCCTCAGATAAAGTTGCACCACCTCCTCTCCCGTCCGCGTGCCGGTGTTCCGGATCTCTATCCGCACCTCCAGTTCGCCGTTCGGCCGAATCTTTTCCGGGACCAACTGGATCGCGGAGTAGGAAAACTCCGTAAAGCTCAACCCATACCCAAAGGGGTAAAGCGCCCCGGTGACCAGGCTGTTGCCCGCACCATTCGGATCATCCCCCTTACCCATGCCCGCCTGGCTTCCGGGCTTGGCGGGAAAATTGAATTCAATCTGGCCCACGGTTCTGGGAAACGTCACGGGCAGTTTACCGCCCGGATTGATTTCCCCGAAAATCGCCTCGGCCACGGCTTGCCCCCCATACTCCCCGGGGAACCAAGCCAAAAGGATGGCGGGCAGTTTGTTTTGGACGAGGTTGATGGTGAGCGGTCGCCCGCCCAAGATCACTGCCACGACCGGCTTCCCCGTACCAGCCAAGGCCCGTACCAGATCGTTCTGGAAACCGGGTAAATCCAGGGAAGTCCGGCTTTTACTCTCCCCCACCATGGCATCCGACTCACCCAGCACCACGATCACTGCCTCTGCCTGCCCGGCCATTTTGACCGCCTCATCGATCTCCGCCTTTTCCTGAGAGAATCGGCATACTCGCATCCCTTGGCGTAAAGGACCTCCGCTCCGGGCACCACCATGCGAATGCCCTCTTCCACGGAAATCACCTCCCCACCGAAAGAGCCGTACCGGCTCAGGGAACTGGTCTTTTCCCGTGCCCCAGGACCGCAGACGAGAACCTTTTTCAGGGACTTGGCCAAGGGCAAAATTCCCTTTTCGTTCTTCAGGAGAACAAGGGATTCACGGGCAGCCTGCTTGGCCACCTCCCGATGTGCGGGAGCCCCCACCAACGCATCCGAGGCCGCAGGATCCGGCACCGGCAGACGATCAAATAATCCCGCGGTAAACTTGACCCGGAGGACATCGCGCACCCGGTCATCGATTGTTTTTTCGAAAAGCCGGCCCTGCTTGACCAGATCACGGACGGGTTGGATGAATTTCTCCGGGGGGTTGAACTCGGTCCGGACATTGCCGCCGGCCTCAAGGAATTGCAGGCAGGCCTCCCGATAATCCTTGGCCACCCGGTGCTTGCTGGCCAGATAATCCACCGCATCGCTGTCTGAAACCACATACCCACGAAAACCAAACCTCTCCCGCAGGATGGTGGTGAGAAATTCCCTGCTGCCGGAGATGGGGACGCCATCAAAATCGTTGTAGGAACTCATGATTCCCCTCATTCCGCTCGCGTGAATGACCTGCTCCCAGGGCCAAAGATACAGCATCTCCATTTCCCGGGGAGCCACGTGCGGATCGGTCCGGGCTTGGCCGTCCCTTCCGCCTTTGGGAATGGAATAGATAGCAAAATGCTTTCCGGTTGAGACAATGCCATTTTCCTCCAGGGCTTGAGCCTGGGCGGCCCCGAGTTGCGCCACCAAGTAGGGATCTTCCCCATAACACTCCACCACCCGGCCCCAGCGCGGGTCTCGGGCAAGGTCAAGAACGGGAGAATAAATGTTGGAGTACCCAAGGGCCTTCGCCTCCGTGGCGGTCACCTCGCCAATCCGGGCCACCAAGTTGCGGTTCCAAGTTGCTCCCACACCTAACTGAGACGGAAAACAGGTCGCACGATAGTGAGCCACCCCGCGGATCCCCTCGTTGGTGAAATCCACCGGGATGCCAAGACGCGTTTCAGTCCAGAACCACTCCTGGATCTGGTTCAAAGCCTTGGCATGACTGGAGGGTGGCCAAACGAGATCGTTGATTTTTTCCACTTGGGCCCGAAAGTTCCGTTTGGACTGGGGCCCCAGTTCCGGAATACCGTTTAATTCCTCGTCGATGTTTGCAATGCCATCCTTCCAGATCTCTTTTTTCCATCCCGAAGTGGGCAATTTATCCTTCAGAACCCGTCCATATCCGTAAAGGGTGGCGAGTTGGCAGGTTTTCTCCTCCAGGGTCATTTGCGAGAGGAGGTTCTCCACCCGCTGCTCCACCGGGAGGGAGGGATCTTCGTAGGGATCTTGGATGCCGTTACGATTCAAGTCCCGCCCCCAAAGCCCCAAGGGAAGGATCAGCAAACAAATAATCCCTAGGCGAAACATGATGGAATGATGCCCTTTTTTCAAACCTTGTCGGTTTTTTTTGTCATGACTGCGGTCACTGTTGTGCATTTGGCCCAGCGCGAAAAGCCATCCATGCGATTCGGTCAGCGCAAAAGGTTCGGCCTTATTTTACGTATTTTGCCCCGACTTTGTTCAGCCATTCCTGACCCTGCATTTTCCCACCTTGGCTCTGGATCAGAATTTCGATTTGGGCCTCCGTGATTTGCTGGGCGATTCTTTCGGACTCTTTGCCCTCAATGGGGCTATCAAAGGAATTATACCAGTAGATCGCCTGCACTCCTCTCTTGATCAGCTCATCAAAAGCCAGGTAGGAGGCGTTGGCATCCTTGTAGCTGGTGATGAACCAAACATTGCTGCGCTTTCGGAGATCCTCAAAAAGCTCAGGATGTTTTGCCTTGAGTCCAGGGTAATCAGAAATCAGATTGCTCCCCCTCACGGCGACCCAATCCAAAGCCTCCCCGGTGTTAAAGCGGGCCGCTTTCGGTTTCTCCATCTTGGTTGGCCCACGATACGGTATCTTACTTTCTTTCTCCTTCTTTTTACCTTCCTCCACCCTTTGATTGAAGTCATCCAACGCCTTGTCCCAGTCCATCATTCCGCCCCCGTTCGTCAAAAAAACGGGACTGTCCGGAAATAGCTTAAAGATTTCCTCAAAGATTCCAGGCAGCCGACCAGAGCTTTGAGCTCCTTTGTTGATGCTCACGACGACTCCAAGTTTTCTCGCTTTGACTTCCACTCCGAAGAGTTTGATGCCCGACCCCATCCCCCCACCTTTTCCTGAACCCTTGCCGGTGCCGGTTCCAGATCCCGTGCCTGTCCCGCCTAGGATTCCGGTGGGAGAGGTCTTCACATCCCTGGCAATCGCCGGAGCCCAACTTGCGCCACCGGGGGCATCTTCGGAGGAGGAAGAGGCCTCCTCCTGCTTCATGGGATCAGCTGTGGCAGCCTCTTCCACGACTGGTTCATCCATCGGCGGAGGCACGGCCTCGATGATTTTGTCGGCGGCAATCTGTTCCGCCTTAAAGGGGAGCTTGGCCACCCGTCCCTTGAACAGGGTCATGCCTCCAAAACCAATCAGTAAAAGCAGGTGAACCGCTAGGGAAAAGCAGAAAACCAAAACCATCGTTCGCTTGAAAAAAGCCTTCCAATCCATACGCTTCTTTTGGGTTTGGCAGACAAGCCGTTCATGGTTGGTTCTGTTTTGAGTTTCCAGGTTGGCGGTAGTCCAGTTTCAACTGGATATCCTTGGCTCGTGCCAGATCGGTCAGTCGGCTGCCCGTCATCTCCTCCGCCTCCCGTAAGATTCCGCTTTGCACGGCCCTGCGCTGAGCCTCCTCTGCCAACTTCGCCAAAGCACCCGCCCGATCCTGATCTGTCACCTTGTTCCACCACCCATCATCGTCCCGGTAAGTCGGCGCCCCCTCCTGGCTGATCGCTAAAATTTCGGGAAAGGGCAGACAGGCGGTGGCCTGCCCCTCACCCGGCCCCAACTCCACCCAAAAAGGTTTTTCCAGATCAAAACCCGCCTTCACCCGGTAAGCCTGACTCAATCGGATCACCTTATGACTCCCCAACCAGACATGTTCCCAGTCGTACTCCACCTCGATTCTTTTTTCCGCCACCACGATCTGGTTTTTGGCCGAGGTCTGGCCCCAGACCACCCTGGTGCCCTCCCGAACCGCCGGTCGTACGTGAAGAAAATCAACGAAGACTTCTGAAATTCCCTGCCTGACCCCATCGGCGGTTCGGGACGCCAACCTGGCGGGAAGGTTCATACAGGATCTCACCCCTACCCCGGCCGTAATGACCACGGCGAGAAAGATCGCCGCCGGTCCCCAGCTTCCACGTTTCAATTAAAGCCTCAGCCCCTCATCCGTCACGGCCCCATGGGAGGCATCCGCCGTCAGGTGGGCAAACTTGGCCAACACCCCCCGCGTGTAACGCGGTTTGGGTTTTTTCCAGACCTTACGACGCTTCTGCATCTCGGTCGCAGAAATTTCCAAACGGATCTCCTTTGCACGGGCATCGATGACGATCCGGTCTCCGCTTTTCACCAACGCCAAGGGCCCGCCATCGTAAGCCTCCGGCGTGATGTGACCCACCACAAATCCGTGCGTCCCGCCGGAAAAGCGCCCGTCGGTAATCAGCGCCACATCTTTGCCCAGCCCCTCGCCCATGATCGCGCTCGTCGGTGCCAGCATCTCACGCATTCCCGGCCCTCCGCGCGGCCCCTCGTAACGGATCACCACCACATCCCCTTTCACCACCTTCCCCGCGAGGATCGCCTTCATTGCCTCCTCCTCCCCACCGTACACCTTGGCCGTGCCCTCAAACCGTTCCCCCTCCTTGCCACTAATCTTCGCCACCGCCCCGCCCGGCGCCAGATTGCCCCGCAGGATCACCAAGTGCCCCGTCTTTTTGATGGGATCGCTGAACGGCCGGATAATTTCCTGCCCCGATGGGTAGTCTGCGCAGTTTTTTAAATTCTTCTCCAGCGTCTTGCCCGTCACGGTCATGCAGTCTCCGTGCAGCAGCCCCTTCTCCAACAACCGCCTCATCAGCGGCACCAGCCCGCCGATCTTCACTAGTTCCGACATCACAAACCTGCCGCTGGGTTTAAGGTCGGCTAGGACCGGTACCCGCTTGCCGATTCGGTTAAAATCATCGATCTCCAGCTTGATCCTGGCGGTGTGGGCGATGGCCAGGAAGTGCAGCACTGCGTTCGTTGATCCCCCCAAGGCCGTGATCACCGTCATCGCGTTCTCCAGCGACTTGCGCGTGACGATGTCCAACGGACGGATTCCCTTCTCCAATACCCCGTAGGCGGCCCGGCCCGCCGCCCTGGAGTCTGCCCTCTTCTCCGGCGACACCGCCGCCATCGCCGAGCTGTTTGGCAGGCTTAACCCCATCGCTTCAATGGCACTCGCCATGGTGTTGGCGGTGTACATTCCGCCGCACGAGCCCGGCCCCGGGATCGCGCACCTCTCGATCTGGCCCAGCTGTGAATCGTCGATCTTCCCCTTGGCCCGCTGCCCTACCGCCTCAAAGACGCTCACGATATCCAGATTTTTGTTGTATAGGCATCCCGGAAGAATCGTTCCGCCATAAACAAATATCGAGGGACGATTCAGCCGCAACATCGCCATCACACAGCCCGGCATGTTCTTGTCACAGCCACCCAGCGTCACCAGGGCATCGAAACCCTGACACCCCGCCACCGTCTCGATCGAATCCGCAATCACCTCGCGGGAAACCAGCGAGTACTTCATTCCCTCCGACCCCATCGAGATGCCGTCCGAGATGGTGATGGTGTTAAAAATGAGCGCCTTACCGCCCGCCTCGTCCGCCCCTGTGGCCGCCTCACGGGCCAGCTCGTCGATATGCATGTTACAAGGGGTCACCTGGCTCCAAGTGGAAGCGATCCCGATCTGCGGCTTGCGAAAATCATCCGGCTGGAACCCGACGGCATGGAGCATGGCGCGGCTTGGCGCCCGCTCCGACCCATCCACCAAGGGCCCCGAAAACTTCCTTAACCCCCCGCCGGATGATTTGTTCTTCATCGGAGTTGGAATTGAACGGTCACGGTGGCTTTGAGACTTTTGGCTTTGGACCCAGTGTCAAGCACGCCCAAGGCTGAGACTTCCGTGCTGTAGGGATCGGTGAGCTGAAATACCCCCTGCTGGGCCGAAAGGATTCTGCCCAGCTTTCGTCCCCCATGGCCGGCCATTTTCTCTGCCCGCAAACGGGCATCCTTCATCGCCTCCTGGAGGAGGTCGGCTTTCCATCCCGCCAGATCCGTGCACAGATATTCGATCGGACTAAGATTTGCCTCCAACCCTTCGGCCACCAGATTTTCCAAGGATCGGTTCAAGTCCGCCGCTTGTTCGACGTTCCTCAGACGGGCTTTGAAGCAGCGGGTGATCTCATAGAACTCGATGTCTGCGGTGGGATTTCCACGGGCATCCAGTCGGTGTTGCGGATTCATTTGGACAGGCCCTTCTTCCATCCCTGGTTGGGCAATTCGGAACACCTCACGGACCCGCTTTTCGCCCTCACGCAAACGCTCGTTGGCCTCCCTGAGGGTTTTGCCTCTCGAGGCCAGAACAACAGTCACAACCGCCAAGTCAGATTCAATTTTACGCTCCGCAAAACCTTTCACCGTCAAACTGGCGCGAGACGCAGCCAAATCCCGCAGAGGTCCGGTCACGAGGCAGGCGGCAATGATCAAAGCCAAGCCAAGAATGATCGCGGCGGTTTTGCTCGTACCCATGGAAATAAGGTTAGTTCATCTTCGGATTCTGATGCAAATCCGATCCATGCAAAAAGACCCGATCTAACCAGTTGAACGAGCTTAAACCCAACCTAGCTTCATCTTTCCCGCCTCCGAAATCATCGACTGGCTCCAAGCCGGTTCCCACACCAACTCCACTTCCGCCTCCTTCACCCCGGGCACCGAAAGAACCTTGTTGCGCGCATCCGCCTGGATCGTCGGCCCCATCCCGCAACCAGGAGCCGTCAGCGTCATTTTCACATCCACCCGACTTCCCCCGGCAGGCAACGCTTTTAACTCCATGCTGTAGACCAACCCAAGGTCCACGACATTGACCGGAATCTCCGGATCATAAACCTCCTTCAGCTTGTCCCACACCTTCTTCTCATCGGCCGGCTCATGGGAATCAGCTCCCGCAACAGGAGCGACCACTGCGGCCAAACCCAACGCGTCCTGATCTTTCTCCTCAATCCGGGCCAAGCCAAAACTACCGGCCACAGTGTGACTACCACCCAGCGACTGGGTTAGCGTCACTTCGGTGTCCTTGGGCAAAACCAAAGGGGTCCCGGCGGGAATCGCCGTTGCCGGCACCTCCCTCAGTAATTTGGTCTGCTCTCCGGGCTTCATTCCTTGATTTTCTGCAGAAAAAACATCTCGATTTCGCCATGGTGCTTGATCGGTTTTTTTCCTCGGGCCTCCGCCTCAATCCGGTCGCCCACCAGATCTCGGAAATTCTTGGAAAGGTTGATCCTTCCGGGTTCGGATCCCTGCTGGATCCGTGCGGCTAT
>RGYX01000003.1 GCA_010031845.1 Verrucomicrobiota bacterium | reverse complement strand
CCTCCCTTTAGTTTTGTTTCCAACGAACAGGAGATCAAAACCCTGGCGGATCTGGGGGTGGTGCTTTTGATGTTTTCGGTGGGCCTGCATTTCAGCCTGCGCAAACTGAAGGAGGTCGGGGTGGTGGCCCTCGTGGCTGCGGTGGTGGAAATCAGCGGCATGTTTCTTTTGGGGCAGCACTTGGGCCACTGTTTTGGTTGGGGAAGGATGGAGAGTGTTTTTTTGGGCGCCATTATTGCCATTTCCTCCACGACCATTATCGCCAAAACGCTGGAGGGGCTTGGACTTATCCGCCAAGACTTCGCCCGGGTTGTTTTTGGCATTCTTATCGTTGAGGACGTGCTGGCCATTGCCATTATGGGAATCCTGACCAGCTTGGGTACGACCGGGGAGGCTGGTTGGTACGTAACGGTGGGCACTTTGGTCAAGTTGACCGCCTTCTTCGCCAGCGTGGCCGTGGGGGGTTTTCTGCTGGTCCCGCGCCTCATCCGAATGGCCGGTCAGACCCGCATGGACGAGGTTCTTTTGGTTACCGTTCTGGGATTGGTTTTCGGTTTGGCGCTTTTTGCGGAAAAAATTGGCTTCAGCGTGGCCCTGGGGGCGTTTCTGATGGGGGCGGTGCTGGCAGAGGTCAGGGAAGTGCGCCGAATTGAAAGGTTGGCGGCTCCGGTGCGTGATCTGTTTAGCGCCATTTTCTTTATCTCGTCGGGCATGTTGATGAAGTTCGACCTTCAGCCTCAGGAATTTGGACAGGTGGCGGCCATTACGTTGGCGGTGATTCTGGGTAAATCCATCTTCACAACCGTGGGAGCCCTGTTGGGTGGTTGTGATTTTCGTGCCGCGCTCCGTACCGGTATGAGCCTGGGGAACAATGGCGAGTTTTCATTTATCATTTCCACCTTGGGGGTCACCCTGGGTGCCACCTCCTCCAGGATTTACTCTCTGACTGTGATGGTGGCGGCCATCACGACTCTGACCACTCCGTATCTGGTGCAGGGTTCCAACCCACTGGCGGACTGGATGGAACGGCGGGGTCCTCGGTCCCTGATCCAATTCTGGAAGACCTATCATGCGTGGTTCCGCAGTTTGCAAGGGACACAGCGAAAGCAACATCACTCTGCCCATCTGTTTCTCCGCAAGCTGGTCGGGCAACTGGCGATTCAACTTGCCTTGGTCACTGCTCCTTTTCTTGGGGCTGCCGGGCTATGGCGAACCTACCAAGGACGCATGCCTGCCCAAGCTGAGGCCTCTGGTTGGATGGAGCTGGTTTATTGGTCTGGAGCCATGTTACTGGCCTTGCCGATCTTGGTGGCTTGGATACGAAAGTACCACGCTTTGGTGATGTTGTTGTCCGAGTTGGCCTTCCCAAGAGCTGACGCCAAGCGAAACGTGGAATCAGCTCGGCGACTGACTTGGGTGGCTCTTTCCGGGGCGGGTTATCTGCTGTTGGGATTCTATCTTCTGCTCATCAGCTCGCCCCTTCTTCCCTCGACCAGGATTCTTTTCCTCGCCGTGATCTTGACCGTGATAGCCGCTCTGGTGATGAGGCGACGATTGGTTCGGCTTTATGCCTCTGGGCAGGCGGCGATTCGGGAAACCTGGGAAACCGCACCCATGCAGGATTCCATCCAACTTCCCGGGGATGCGGAGGTCCGGTCGTACCAGGTTCATGGAGAATCGCCTTGGATTGGAAAAACTCTTCAGGAGACCGGATTACGTGCTCGAACCGGGGCGGTGATCGTGGCGATCGAAAGAGCAGGCCAAAGTCTGATTTCGCCCGGACCTGCCGAGGTCATTCGGAATGGGGATCAGCTATTTGTCTTTGGAGAGGGGGCGAAAATGGTGTCGGCTAACCAGCTCTTGGAGAACTCTGGAATCACTTCCCTCTGATCTTGGCGCCGGGGGAGCGCGGTCGGGTGCGATACCAGTGGAAAAGCCATAGTTGAGCCAAGCCACGGCCCGAACCGAACTTTTCATGCGACCATTGTTCCAATTCCTCCAAACGAAAGGGTTTTCGGCGTCGGGGGAAATAGAGTTCGCGGATCAGGCGGTCGACCCAAACATCCACAGGAAAGGCATCCCAACGGCTATAGCCGTAGAGGAGCACGCAACGGGAAATCTTGGGGCCCACTCCCGGAAGTTGTTCAAGATATTGGGCGGCCGAAGAAGTGGGCAGGGAGGTGGAGATGGTAAGAAAGTTGCTGGCTTGGGCCACGATCCGCGCTGTTTCGGCCACATGTCTTGCCCGATAGCCCAGCGCACATTGCCGGAGTGCTTGTTCCCCAGCTTGGGCCAAAACCTTGGCGGAGGGGAAATCGGCTTGGTCTCCGCCAAAAACCGTGCGCAGTCGGGAGTTGATCTGCTGGATCTGCACGATCTGCTTGAGGGATGAACACAGAAAGTTGACCAAACACTCCCAAGGATCAACCCGGACCGGTCGGAGTCCCGGATAGGTATGGGTGGCTATTCGAATCCATCTGTCATGTCCGCCTCCCCCCAAGGTCCCCGGAAGATCCAAATCGAGGCAAAAGAACCTTCGAACGGATGTAGGCGATAGTGCCGGCTCATTCCAATGGAGAGATTGGTCCCGGACGTGCAACTGGACCGGCTTCCCTTCGATCCACCCTGAAAAGCACCCATCAACATTTTCGCTCCAGCAGAAAGTTTGTCCCCCTAAAAGGGTGGCGCGAAGATCCAGGGGTTGGGACAGGAAAAGGGAAGGCATGGGGAATATAGTTTAAGGGTTTATGAGCCGGGAAAAAGGGTGTTAATTGGGGTATGGTGCAAGGACGAGCCTGGGGTTGTTTGTTTCTGGGTGCAGCCTTGGCCGTGGCTCAAACCGGGGAAGAGCCCATTCGTAAAGCGGAACTATCCGACGATTCTGTTCCGGCCACCGATCCCCATGTGGAACCGGTGCGGAAGGCTGAAAAGCATGAGAAACCCAGGACGGACACCGGGACGGCAATCCTCCCGGGGCACCCAGTGGGGGTAAAGATTGAGACACCGCAGGAGGAGCAAACCATGTCATGGGAGACGGTGGATGTGTTCCTTCGTTTGCAGAACTATGCCATCGGGGAGGGGGGAAACCGTGTGTGTCTGATTTTGGATAATGGATCCCCGATGGAGCATGGTCATGATCTTAAGCCGGTCATTTTGCGGGGTCTTACCCCGGGAGCTCATACCCTCCGGGCCTATGCAGTTCGACCAGATGGCAAAATGTTAAGGGATCCAGAAGCCTGGGATCGGGTGAACTTCTTTATTCGCCGGCGCGATTTTTCCAACTTCCAGCCCCGGGAGCGTCCTTACCTGACCGTCAATCTCCCGCTGGATGGTAACGCCTACCCGGACGTCGAAGGAAAGGTATGGCTCGATTTTCGTGCCCACAACGCCCTCCTGGGAAAAGAGAATTTCAGGGTCAAGGTGACCATGGACGGGGTGGAGACTTTTCTAGTCAAGGACGACCCCTATCCCTTGGCGGGCTTGGCTGAGGGTCGGCACAGGATGGTTGTGGAATTGGTAGATGAGGAGGGGGATCCCGTTTCGGAAATCTATGCCCGGGTGGAACGAACTTTTGAAATTCCAAGAATCGTCAAGGCGGTCAACCCAACCGAAGCCGATTCGGCCAACCTCTGGCTTCGTCGGGGTCGCTAGTCATGCAAGATCCTCGCATGATCCGGGTGAGGAGGGGGAATCGAAAAGTATCATCCAGGCCAGTTCCTCAGGACAGTTTGCCATGAAGACGCCTGCCATCGCATAATGTCCGCTCGATGATGCAGGGTATTCTTTGGACTTTGCCCGATCTGTTGATTGTGGCGGCCTTTTTCCTCTTCTTTGCACTTTTGGGTTTGGTGGTGTCTGGGCTGGGGCAAAAAATCCTCGGTCGGATGGTTGCCGAAACGGAGACCCGACTGGTGGATCGTACCCAGCGCGGCCTACGGGCCTTTCTGGTTTTCCTGCTGGCACTCACCCTGAACGATGTGCGGGAAAAGTTTGTCCGCATGGATGCCGGGGCGGCGCGCGAGGCCGGTGAAATCAAACAATTACACCGAATTCTCGAAATCGATCCCTCCCCGCTGGCAGCGCAGGAACGGGCATTGTTGCGGGAGTATTCCGGGGTGATCGCTGATGACGAGTGGAAAACTCTCGGCACCGAGCCTCCAGAACTTTCTCCGCGGGCGGACAGGGTTTTGTCGGAACTCCGTCAGTTGGTGAAGTCGCGGGCGATGAGTGGCAGGGACTTCGAAGGGAGCGCTATTTGGGCGGGGTTAAACCAGTTGGAGGATTTGCGCCAGGGGAGACTGCTCCAAGCGCAGAGTTCCACGGCACCGCTCTTTTGGATCGTGATTGGTCTGATGATGTTTCTGGAGTGTCTGATGACCACCGAATCCAAAATGAATCGCCGCCGTAAGATTACGTTGGGCGGTTACTATGGCGCTTTGGGCATGATTGTGGGGTTGATTCTGATCTTTGAGCGACCTTTCTGTGGAGGTACGCGCCTTTCTGCCGAGCCTTTCCGACAGGTTTCCCGGCTTCTGGATCATTAACTGAAAGCAGGGTGCTGATTGGGGGTAGGCATGTGCCGGGTTGGAATATTGGCATGATCTTCCGGCGCTACAGAAGGCTAGCCTCCCCTTTTTTTCGGAGGCCTTCTTAAGCGGCATTGTATCCCCCGCATGGAGAGCGCGCCGGAGCGGTTGGAATCGCGGTAACCGGCCAAGTGGAGAATTCCATGGAGAAGATAGGTGAGGAGTTCGTCCTGAAAACTAAGATTATGTCCCTTGCAAAGCGCGGCGGCCACGGCAGGGCAGACAACAATCTCGCCGTGGGGGAAAGCCAGCACATCGGCGGGGGTTGGATCGCCCAAAAAACGAAGATGCAGGCGGGAGCTTTCGGAGGCCCCGATAAAAACAATCTCCAGAGAGGGAGGGAGTCGGTCGATTCGATCCGAGGGGAGGCGCTCCAAGGCGCGCTCAACCTTTTGACGGAAGAATGCGAGGTTCAGCCGGTGGCGGCGTTGCCGATTGCTCCAGTGGAGGGTGGGTTTTGGGTTTGGCACGTCGGTCCTGAGGGTAGCGGATTCTTGGTCGGAGGATATTTTCCAAGGCTTTGGTTAGGGCATGGCGGGCTTTGGTCCATTCGGTCGGAGTCAGTCCGCAGCTGGCCCAATGACCCTCTTTTTCGCGATCCTGGAAAATCTTGTCCACGAGCTTGTGGGCATCCCCCGGGTGTGGTTTTTCTAGCGCTCGGGAGGCTGATTCGACGGCATCGGCCAAGGAAAGTAGGGCGGTCTCGGGGGATTGGGGGATCGGGCCGGAATAACGGAACGAGGACTCATCCACCCCGGGAATGTCCTCGTCGCGCAAACGCAGGATTTTTCCCCCCGTCCGGGCATCTTTTTCCTGCTGCAGGGCCCTTTGATAAAAAAACCAAACGAGGCCGGTGCCGTGATGCTCACGGATGGCTTCCCTAACCCTTCTGGGAAGGCGGTGTTCCCGGGCCAAGGCCACCCCATCCTTGACGTGGGCAAGTATGATCAAGGCGCTCATGGTAGGCGCCAGGCTGGCATGGGGATCGGGATCCGAGGGGTTGAAGTTTTCGGTGAAATACTCCGGCTTTTCCAGTTTTCCGATGTCATGGTAAAGCGCCATGGCCCGGCAGGCGCGTGGGTTGGCCTGTTGGGTGGCACTGGCGGCGGCCTCGGTGAGGTGGCCAACCAGAATGCTGTGGAGATAGGTGCCGGGGGCCTCCACCGCCAGACGGCGGAGAATGGGGTGGTCTTGGCTGGATAATTCAAGCCAAGAAAGGTCCGTGGTTCGGTCAAAGGCCGACTCCAGCAACGGAAGCAGGGCCCCCACCACGATGGCGCCCAGAAGTCCGACGGCGGCGGCGGAAATGGCTTCGGCAACAATGAGTTCCCGGGTCAGGGTGAAGTTCAATCCGGCAGGGAGGACGGTGGCGAGCAGGGCCACTACTCCGATTCCCGCTCCGGCGCGCAGCAGGTCGGAGCGACGATGGATATGGCGTGAAAAAAGAACCGCGAAAAGTCCTGTGGTCAGGGTAGCGATCAAATACCGGTCATCCGGTCGGAGAAGAAACAGCTCTGACATGCCCAAAAGAACCACCAACAGAATTCCAGCACGGGCGCCGACCAACGTGGTGAGCACAAGTGCAGCCATGGCGGGCGGGATCAGATACGAGCCGGCTCCAAAGGAAAAGCGGGGAGCGATCTTCAATAAAAGAAGGGTGAAAGCGAAGTTGCCCATCCAGGTGAGATAAAAGAGGGCCAACAGGCGGTTTCTTCGCATGGCTTCGGGAAGAATGACCGAGAGGATCAAGGGAAGAACCACGGTGGAGAAAACAGGGGCAATCCAAGTGGCAGCCCGTAGGCACAGGCACCGGAAACTGCCAGAAGAAGGAGCCGGATCCGGCGGTCCGATTCGAGGCGATTTTCAGTGGCGGCCCGCCCCGCGCACGAAGACGCTTGGGGGTTCACAAAGTGAGGCTGGTCTGACGAACCCCGCGGTGATCCTTGTAAGCGCGGACAATCTTCCCGACGAGTTCGTGCCGGATCACATCCGTGTCCTCAAACCGGATGAAGCTGACTCCCTCGACGGGGGCCAAAGCCTGTACGGCTTCGACCAAGCCCGATTTGCGGGTATGTGGAAGATCGATTTGCGTCGGATCCCCCGTCACGATGCATTTGGATTCCGGGCCCAATCGGGTCAGGAACATGAACATCTGCTCGGTGGTGGCGTTTTGCCCCTCATCGAGAATAACAAAGGCCCCGGTGAGCGTGCGGCCCCGCATGTAGGCCAAGGGAGCGATTTCCAAAATTCCCTTATCCATCATCTTTTGGATCTCCTCCACATCCAGCATGTCGTATAAGGCGTCATAGAGGGGGCGTAGGTAGGGAAAGATTTTTTCCTGCAGGTCGCCGGGAAGAAAACCAAGCGCTTCGCCGGCCTCCACCGCGGGCCGAGTGAGAATAATGCGGCTGATCTTGTCGGATTTGAGGTAGGAGATAGCCATGGCCATGGCGAGGTAGGTTTTTCCGGTGCCGGCAGAGCCCAAGCCAAAAACCAGATCGTTTTTTCGAATCGAATCGACGTAAGCCTTTTGCATGAAGGTTTTGGGGAGAATGACGGGCTTTTTTGGGGAAACCTGAATCCGGCAGGACCAGATACTTTCCAGATCCTTGCCTTCCCCACGCTGGACTGCTCGCAAGGCGTAGAGGAACTCGTGCCGGCGGACCCGCATTCCGTGCTGATGGGCCAAGTGGAGTTGACGGAAGAGTTCCTGGGTCGAGGCTACCCCTTGCGCGGGGCCGTCGATCTTAAGGATGGCGTCCCGGGCCGTGATTTTGACTCCCAAGGACCTCTCGGTTTCCCGCAAGAGGGACTCGTCGGCG
This sequence comes from Verrucomicrobiota bacterium, assembly GCA_010031845.1. GTDB lineage: Bacteria > Verrucomicrobiota > Verrucomicrobiia > Methylacidiphilales > Verrucolacustridaceae > Verrucolacustris. The sequence continues at coordinate 15,163 of RGYX01000003.1, read as the reverse complement.
TTGTAGAGCTCGGAAAGGGCGTGGGCGTTTTCGAAGGTGAGGGTTTCGGCGCTCAAGGGGCTACCTGTTTGTAGAGGTTCAGGCGGCAGGGGGAAGAAAGATTTATCGCGTTCAACGCAGTCTGGAATCCAGATTTCCCACACCACGTTTTATGGAGCTCAAAATTTCGCCGACGCCCTTGAAGGCTCCTTTGGCGTCCCAAGGAATGGAGTTGGAGGTCTCCAAGGAGGTGATTTGGGCGCAGTATTGGTCGTTGACCATGATGCCAAGGAATTCGCCGGTTAAGGTCAAAACCAGGTCTCCCGCCGAAGGGGCGTATTCGCCCTGCAAGCGGTTGAGGAAGCGTGAATCCATTTCCAAATATCCGCGAAGGCCGGGTTCGAGCCGAAAGGAGCATTCTCCATATCCGGATCCCTGGGGTGAAATGAGAAGAGCCCGGGAAAAGCGGAAAGGGTCTGTGGCGATCCGATACGTGGAGGAGGCGACCCGCTCTTCCTCGGTTGGTCCTACGGGAACCAACAGGAATCTGGGGTCCCCATGTTTCAGCGTCTGCAATGTATCAATCGGTTTAGGAAAGTTCAGGGGAGGGGGAAGAGTCAGGGATCCGCTGAGGGAGTTCCAGCTTCCGCCGGCATCTCCCAAACCCAGAGGGGTCTGGTCGAGAAGCAGAAGGGTGGCGGTGCGACTTCCATCGGTTAAGAGAATTGATTTGGACTCCCTTTGTTTGGTTCCTGAGCCTTGGGCCGAAGTGCGCTCGGTATAAAGAAGGACGGTCGCTCTTCGGGTTAGATAATCGGCATAGAGGGAGTTGGGAGCCACCGGACGAAAGTCGCGTATTTCCTTGGTCATTTCTCCTGATTTCTCAGCAAGCTGAGTAACCCCCTTGGACAGGGACTGGTTTTGTTCCAGTAGTTTTTTCTTCTCATCCTCAGCCGTGCGCAGGGAGGCCTCCGTGACCCGGGCCCGTTCCTCGGCGGTGCGAGCGGTCAGGGTGGCCGAGGTCAACTGGGATCGCAGGGATTCAGATTCTGTCCGGAGCTTTTCCTGGGCTTGGCGCAAGGCGGCGGCTTCGGCTTGGGCGGATTCGAGGTTGGCGCGGGACCGTTCCGAATCGATGCCCGCCTGCTGGGCTAACCGCAGTGACTCCTGTTCGGTCTTTTGCAGGCGCTCAGAAAGTTCAGCCGTGCGGGCACGCGCTTGATCCAGGATCGTGGCGCGGATTTTGGACTCATCCCGGGTGGTGGCCAAATCACGGGCCAACTTTTCCCGGTTGGTCCGTTCCTCCTCCAGGCTGAGTCGCAGGGCCGAGACGACATCGTCCTTGGCCGTTGCCGGTTGGCTCGCGAGCGGTGCAGGGGGGGCGGGCCTTTCATCTTTGTCCCAGCGCGTCAGGGCCAAAAGATTCAGCAACAAAAAGTCGCAGAGAATCAGGAGGAGGGTTTTATTCACGAAGGGAGGCGCAAGACATGAGTCCGCAAGGCAGGAGTCAGGACTTGGTGGGAGGAAGAAGGAGGCGTTGTTTCAAGGCGCGGACGTGGAATATCTTCACCAACGCGACGCAGGTGATGCCGAAAAGATTGGAGGAGTAGGCGGCCAGCAGGCTGGGTTGGATAATTCCCACAACCTGCAGGACAAGGGCCGTGGCCGTTCCCCCGATTCCGACATAGAGCCCGGCATCAAAAAGATTATCCTCGTTTTCCAAGAGCTTGAGCTTGAGGTTGGCATCGCCGGGTCCTTCCTCAATCTGGCGAATGCGGCGAACGCAGATGCGGTAGACGGTAATCTGCAGGCCGAGAAAGATGGCGAGGGTGATCAGATTGGTTGGGTCCATGGCGGTTTTGCTCCTAGGTTTGATTTTAGTGGAGGAAGAGGGGTCGGCGAGACTCAATCGATAGCGGGGCAGGGGTCGGGGGCGGAGGAAGGAGGGTTCCAGAGCCGACCCGAGAAAAAGTGCCAGGAGCAGGGTTTGGGCCAACCGGGGCAAAGGTTTCCATGGCCCGGGGCTGGTGAGGGAAAGATCGGGGATCAGACTCCATACGGATTTCACCAAGAGCCACGCGCTGATCAATAAAAGGATACAACGGAGAAGTTGAAGAGGTTTTTCCGCATGAAGAAAAAAAGACGACCAGCAGGCAGGGAAAGGTGAAACCAGGTGGAGGACGGGAAGAGGTCGCTGGAGGAGGAGTTCCACCGATCCTTTGCCTGCCACCAAGGTGTCAGAAAGATTCTTCCACGGGCTTTGCGCGGGAAGCGGAAGCCTGGTTAACCGATCGGCGGATCCCGTCCAGATGGAAGCTGCCAAAATAAGATCCGCAGGCTCACTCGGGGAGCGGATCTGTTCCGCAACCCAATTCAGGGTGGGAAGGGATTGGATGGTTTGGAGGAGTTGGAGAAGAGAGTCGTATTCGTAGCGACGGGAAAGGGAAATCATCGCCAAAAGGGCAGGCTGTAAGGTCCGCAGGGAGTGTTCCTCCCGCGAGGCTTGGGTGGCGGCCTTCATCTCCGCGGCCAAGGGCGTGGGAAAAGCTCCGATATCGAGGAGATGTGCGGTGAGGAGGATGGCTGCTTCCAAAGGTTGTCCGCCGGGCTGTCGAGCGGGGAGGAGGGGCGGAAGGGGCGAAAGGGCCAGAGACTCCAGCAGGGATTGAACGCCCGGGGAAGGGTTGGCGCGGAGATTGTCGTATAACCGGATCCGCACCGGTTCCCGTAGAAGGAGGGTCAGGATAGGGGGAGGAGATACGGGTGGATTTTCGAAAGCGATTCCCGAGGTGGCCAGAATCAATTCCAATCTCGAATCCCGGGTCCCCAAATAACTCAGATCCCGGCGTGAAGAAAGGATGCTGCGGGCCGCCTGGAGGACGGCATCACTTTCAGGGAGGGATAATGCTTTGGTCAAAAGAGCCAGACGAAGGCCGGCCCCGAGATGTTCCGAATTCAGAAGGGAGGCGGCACATTCGGTAAGGGGAGGGGTTCCCTGCCCGGCGGAGAGCAAAATTCTCTCATCCAAACCGTAAAACCGTACCGGGATCCAGGCGGCCAGCATGCCTATGGCGATTCCCGCCAAAACATGGAAGAGAGGTTTGGGTTTCAGGAGATGATCCGGGGCAGGTTCGGAGAAAGGCGGGTGAAAATTTCCCAAGGAATGGTTCCGGCCTCGCGAGCCATGTCGGTGGCTGTGTGTTCCCGTTTTCCGGAACGACCAAGCCAAACCACTTCATCGCCTCTTTTGGATTGAGGGACTTGGCTCACATCGAGGAGGGTCATGTCCATGGTGACGCGGCCCAGAACCGGACATAAGTTTCCGTGAACCAGGGCGTGACCCTGATTGGAGAGCGAGCGGGGGAGGCCGTGGGCATAGCCCGTGGCCACGGTGGCGACTTTCATTGCCTGCCGGGCGCGGTAGGTGGCTCCGTAGCTGATGGTTTCTCCTTGGGAAACCTGCCGAACCAAAAGAATTTTCGATTTCCAAGAGAGAACGGGTTGCAGTTTTATCCTCGAGCGGGGTAACGGGTTGATTCCGTATAGACCCAGACCGGGTCGCACATGGGTTTTGGGGAACGGAAGATCATGAAGAATGGCGGCGGTGTTGGCCCAGTGGTGGGCAAGGAATTTGGGAAGGACGGAGGTTTGGACAAGCTGCCGGCGGGTAAAGGCGAGATCGGAATCAGCGCAGGCCAGATGAGTGAACGTACCGATCAGGTCCAAGTGGGGATGGTGGGCGACAAAAGAGACAAGCTTTTGGAATTCCGGCAGGCGCGCGCCGAGACGGTTCATTCCGGTGTCGAGCTTGACCTGGACGAGAGCCGTCTTGCGGGACTGCCGGGCTGTCCGGGCGAGTTCATGGGCTTCGATCATGGAGGAAAGGGTGATGGTCAAGCGGTGTTGCAGAGCGACGGAAAACTCCGAAGGCAGGGTGGATCCCAGTAAAAGGATAGGATTTCGAATTCCGGCTCCCCGCAACTCCTCCCCCTCAGCGGCACAGGCGACTCCGAACTCTTCGCACCCCGCTTGGGCCAGGGTGCGGGCTACCGGGATCAATCCATGGCCGTAAGCGTTGTCTTTAACCACAGCAAGAATGTGGGTGCCGCGCGGGCAGGAGCGGCGGATGGCCCGAAGGTTGGATCGAAGGGCAGGCAGCGAGATGGTGCACCAAACTCGATGAGATACGGCCATGAGACGGATCGTAGGATCAGGGTGGGTGGATTAAAAGTGCGCGTTACGAGGACTGGGGAACAGCCAAAGCGGGGCGCAAGTGAATGGGTTCCAGGGAGAGGCCGGGCTCCAAAGCATGGGCATGAAGATAGGCTGCCAGGCTGTGGGCTTCTGGCTTTTCCTGGATCTCGATTCCGGGCAGGGAGTCGGTGGTCACGGCCAAGCTGCATCGGCCGAGAAATTCGGGAAAGTCTTTCATGGGATGGACGGTGGTTGGGCGATCCAATTTTCCTTGGGCATAGTAGGTGGCAAAAAAGTCCCCCCGACGGGCGTCGGAGAAAACGCCCAGCCTGGCAATTTCCGAATGTCGCCAAGCGATCGATCCCGTGCTGCGTACGGGTAGCACCGGACAATGCCAAACGGCGGCCAAGCCTGCAGCCGAGGCGATGGCCGCCCGAATTCCGGAAAAAGACCCGGGCCCGACCCCGACCAGGATTTGGTCGGGTTTGAGGTCTTGGGGAAAGGAGTTCTGGAGGGATGGAATCAGGGAGGCGGTGACGGTTCCTTGGCAGGTTCCCGAAGCGAGAATTTTACCTTGTCCGGAAAGAGCCCACGTCCCGGGGAGAGAGGAAGTTTCCAGAATGAGCCTTAACATGGGTTATGGATGGTTTTGGCGAATCCGCCGGGTTCCATCCTTTTGCGGTTCGATCTCCAGATCAACGATTGGTTCCGGCCATCGACCGGGGTAGCGGTCGGGCCATTCGACCGCGACCAAACCGGGAGTGATGAGACATTCGGGCCAACCCAAAGACTCCCAATCCCGTGCTTTTTCCAGACGATAGAGATCCCAGTGCTCGAGTGGAAGTTTTCCGCCCGACAAGGGCTGGCAAAGAGTGAAAGTGGGACTGGGAATTTCCCCGGGGATTCCGAGCGCGAAGGCCAACCCCCGAACCCATTCTGATTTTCCCGCTCCCAGCGGGCCGTGCAGGCGGATGATCGTCCCCGGCTTCAGAAAGGGTAACAGGCGGGCGGCGTGGGCTCGGGTTTCCGAGGCGTCCCGACAAATGACCGGGGCGTCGGGCTCAGCGAAAGTGGTCATAGCCTTGCAAGGGCAGGCCCCCTGTATGGAATCCGCGGGATTCTGGGAGCAGACGACCAATTTCGGTGATCGAAGTGGGAAAAGGCCATTTTTTCCGGAGAAGGGCAACATGGCGGGGTGGAACGGAGAAGAGAAGCTCGTAATCTTCTCCGCGGGTGAAAGCCATTCGGGGAGTGGCCTTGGCAGCCCGAGGGAGTTTGATGGGGTCGATTTGAAATCCCACGCGAGAGGCACGGGCCAACCTCGGGAGGTCGACTCCCAACCCGTCGCTTAGGTCCAACATGGCGGAGGAAAAACGATGGCGTACCAGCCATTGTCCCTCCGCCAAGCGCGGGTTAAAGGTGAGATGCCTGCGGGGCCATGAGCCCCCTAGTTTTCCGGTGACGAAAAGATGGTCCCCGGGTTTTCCTCCCGATCGTCCAGGGGAATATCCTGGCGCAACTTCCCCCAAAAGGGAGACGGAGAGAAAAAGTTGCCGGGTGCGAACGGTTTCCCCGCCCACCACGTGGAGGTTGAACTTTTTAGCGAGGGCGGCGATTCCACAGTAGGCCTTTTGCAAGCGCCGCGCTTGGGTGGAGTCGCGACAACCCACCGTGACCAGTGCGGCCTTGGGAATGGCTCCGGCCGCGGCGAGGTCGCTGAGGGGCCGGGCGAGGGCTTTTCGTCCAATCCAAGTGGGAGGAGTGGAGGGGGTGAAATGAACTCCTTCGACCACGGCGTCGGTTTTGAAAACCAGATCGTAGCGCTTCGACGGGGAGCGAAGAACGGCACAGTCGTGACCAAAGGCATACCGGATACCTTTGTTTTTTCGACGAAGAAAAGGCGTTGTCCAACGCTCAATCCATTGGTCTTCGGAGGAAGTGACTTTTTTCATGGCGGCAAAGGCGGACGAGCCAGCAGCAGAAAGATGCAGGTGTTGGCATTAAAAAGGGAGTGAAGAAAAAAAGAGGGAATCAGACTTTGGGAATTTCTGTAGAGTCCCACCAAGACTGCTCCCAAACAAGTCAGGGGGATGAGAGTGGGACCATGAAGGTGGACAGCACCAAAGGCGAGGGCTGAGAGCCAGTGGGCCTGAGTTACGGGAAGTCTTGAAGAGAGCCATGGAAAGAGGGTTCCCCGAAAGAAGAGTTCTTCCCAGGCCGGAGCGATGACCAGTGCGTATAATAAAAAAGGCGCGAGGGTTTTGGTGTCCCGCGCCTCCAAGAAGCGGAGCAAGGCCGGTTGGGGCTCGAGGGGCCACCCAAAGGCCAAATACATCCCAGAGCCGAAGGCAAGGAGAGTGAGGATCGGGATGAAGAGCGTGAAAAAGGTGGTGAGGGAAAGCCTTAGATCCGTTCCAAGATGGGGGCGTTGCAACCCCCAAAAAGTGACGGGACGTTGTTTGGAGAAAGAGAGCAAGACAAGGGCGAAGGCTAAAGCAGTTCCGGGAAGGAGAGCGGGAGAAAGCCAGGCGCAGAGACCCAGAAGGGAGACCCCCAAGACAAAAGGAAGAAGGGGAGTGGGAAGAGTAGGGTTAGGTATACGGGATGGGGAAAAAAGAAGAGTCCGAATCCTTCCCACTCCCCCGAAAAGAAGGAAACTTAGGGCCAGAGTCAGGACCGTGGATCCGTAAACCAAGGCAGAGAGCGGTGGGGTCCAGTTCGCCATGGCTTCAGTTTGGAGATGAATCCATTCTCCCTCGCCCGGGGTTAGTGGCGGAAAAGGTGGGTGGAAAGGTAGTAGAGTTTGCCAGCCTGGAGGTGAAAGGATTCCGGACCCAAGTTCAGCTGGATTTTACTTTCGGATTTTTGCCCAAGGAAGCGGAGGAGTTTACTGAAATGAAAAGGAACCACATAGCGAATGACCGGAGCATCTTCCGGAAGTTTGGCGATCTGGCGGGCATCGGCGATGGCGTCCTCCAGATACCCGGTGGCATCGACAAGTTTCAGATCCAAGGCCTGCTTTCCGGAAACGATGCGACCATCCGCCAAATCCGCCGGCAACTTCCCTCCGGCAAAATGCCTTTCGGTGGTTACCACCGAGGAAAAACGGGAGAAAGTTTCCTGAATCATGTCCTGAACAAGCTTCTTTTCGGGCTCGGTCGGGGTACGGGAGGGGTTGAGGAGATCCTTCAGGGCCCCGCTCTTGAAAGTCAGGGTGGAGAGTCCGAGGATTTTGGAAAGCCCCTCATAATTGAGGGTCTGCATAATAACTCCAATGCTTCCGGTGATGCAGAGCTCATGAGCCACCAGATGGGATCCACCCATGGCGGTGTAGTATCCGCCCGAGGCGGCCACGGAATCCAGATAGACGATGACCGGCTTGTCTTCGCGGACGAGGGTGAGTTCGTGATAAAGGTTATCGCTGGCCGTGACCTCTCCTCCTGGGCTGTCGATGTGCAGGAGGAGGGCGGCCACGGAATCGTCATCGGCCGCCTGACGGATCTGTAGAATGACATCATCCACCATGGAGGATCCGATCTGCCCTGGGATTTCCTGAGCGATCACCCCAAAGAGGTCGATTTTCGCGATACGTTTCTTTTGTGAGTCATCCCCCTCGATCAGTTCCTCCTCGAAAGAGGGGGGGGGGCTGAGGTGCGGGGCGGAGGAAAAAAGGTGATGATCCTTGGATAAGAAGAGGAGATTGGCGACCAGACTGGTTCCGAGCAGAATCAGTCCGATGAGCAGGAAGAATCTGGGAGCGCGATTCATGCGAAGGGAGAGCATGAATCAGGAACCCTTCAAGGGCAAGGGGGTGTGGAAAAAAATGATGGGGGAGGTGGTGCGGGTGCGCAGGGGGTGGCGTCGTTTGGCAGTGGGAGTTTCCGGGGGAGCCGACAGCGTGGCTTTGGCGGAGGCCCTTTGGAGGCTGGGGGCCGATCCTGAGATTTGGCATTTCAACCACCGTTGGAGGGGCAGGGCGGCGGAGGCCGATGCCTCATGGGTGCGGCGGTGGGCAGAAAAAAGAAAATTACAATTTCGACTGGGGCGGGCGAAAAAAGCTGGAAGAACGGGGGAGGGGGAGGCGAGGGATGGGCGGTGGTCTTTTTTTCTGGGGCAAGCCCGCAGAGTTGGGATTCGTGAGCTTTGGCTGGCGCATCAGGAGGATGACCAGGCAGAGACAGTCTTGATGCAATTTCTGCGGGGAGCGGGTCCGGATGGCCTGGCAGGTATTTCTGAAAGATCGAAGCGCGGGAATCTGGAAATTGTGCGCCCTTGGTTGAGCATTCCACGAAAGCAGATTCGAAAGGGCGCCCAGGAGGCTGGTTTGGATTGGCGGGAAGATGTGACCAACAAGGACCAGAAGGGGTGGAGATCACGGGTCCGGCACTTGATTTTTCCCTACCTCGAAAAAGTTTACGGAAGAGAGGTTAAATCGGTGTTGGCCCGAACCTCGGAAATTTTTCAGGTTGAAAAGGAATATTGGAAAAAAGAAATCGGAAAGATTCCAGTGCACCCTGATGTGAGAGAATGGCGAAACAAGCCCATGGCTTGGCAGAGGAGAGCCATCCGTTGTTGGTTGGTGGGGAGAGGATATTCGGGTTCGTCTTGGGGGGAAATCGAGGGTGTGAGAAAATTGATTCAGGGAGGAACAACCCAAAAAGCCCAACTCCGTGGGCAGGCAGGCGTGGGGCGGAGTCGCAACAAACTGTTCTGGATCAGGAGAATGGGTTATGCCTGCTCCCCGATCTGGAAACCGAAAACCACCGAAGCTGCCTAGGCCTCCCGTGCGCCGGCAGGATCCTTCCAGAGGAGATGGCCCAAACTGGCGGGGGGTCGTCCTTTTCCTGGTTTCCACCGCGATCCTCCTGTTGGCTTTCTATGCCCACCAAAATCAGAATGCGGCATCGACTCGGGAACTCTCCTTTGCGGAATTCGAAAGCTATTTGAAGCAAGGGAAGGTGAAGGATGTGGTTCTGAATGTGGAGCCGGCAACGAACATCCGCTGGCTCTCCGGCAAGTTTGAGCCTTCTGATGCGCTGAGGAAAAGTGTGCGGGTCGACGGGCAGGGAAACACCGGGTACCGGGTCACGGTGGATCTGGCCTTCAAACGAGACCTTGATCAGTTGCTGGCGGCCAACGGTTTTCCGCAAGTCAGTCAAAAAGTCATTGATAATTCCACCTGGCAGGCAATCGCCGGAACCCTTCCGTTCGTTCTTTTTGTTTTGATCATGTACTTCTTCTTCCGTCAGCAGATCCGCATGGCCGGAAAATCGGCTTTCAGCTTTGGTAAAAGCAAGGCGCGGATTCTTTCCAAAGACCGCAATAAGGTGACCTTCGCTGATGTGGCCGGGGTGGAGGAGGCCAAGGACGAGGTGAGCGAGATCGTGGAGTTCCTCCGGGACCCGAAAAAGTTCCAGAAATTGGGAGGAAGAATTCCCAAGGGAATCCTGATGGTGGGGCCTCCCGGAACCGGGAAAACCCTTTTGGCCAAGGCCATCGCCGGAGAGGCGGATGTTCCTTTTTACGGCATCAGCGGTTCGGATTTTGTGGAGATGTTTGTCGGGGTGGGAGCCTCCCGGGTTCGGGATATGTTTGAGCAGGGAAAAAAGACCGCTCCCTGCCTGATCTTCATCGACGAAATTGATGCCGTGGGGCGGAGTCGTGGGCACGGATTGGGGGGCGGGCACGACGAGCGTGAACAGACCCTAAATGCCTTGTTGGTGGAGATGGATGGAATCGATACGGCTGAAGGAGTGATCATCATCGCGGCCACCAACCGCAAGGACGTGCTCGATCCGGCCCTTTTGCGACCCGGTCGGTTTGATCGTGAGGTGCACATCAACCTGCCCGACGTGAAAGGACGGGAAGAGATTTTGAAAGTCCATGCCCGCAAGGTGAAGGCCATGGAGAATGTTTCTTGGGCCACCCTAGCCCGCAGCACACCGGGTTTTTCCGGTGCTGAATTGGCCAACGTGATCAACGAGGCGGCGCTCTTGGCGGCCCGAAGGGATGCGGAGGCCATTACCCAGCACGATCTGGAAGAGGCGCGCGACAAGGTTCGATTTGGCCGCGAGCGGCGCAGCCTGGCCATGAGCGACGAACAGAAAAAGCTGACGGCCTATCATGAGGCGGGACATGCCATGTTGAATATCGCCCTCGAGCACACCGATCCGTTGCACAAGGTCTCCATCATTCCCCGTGGACCGGCCCTAGGGGTTACCATGATGCTGCCCACCGAGGATCGTTACGGGTACGGCCGCAAGAAGGTGGTCGACGATCTTTGCGTGGCGATGGGGGGTCGGGTGGCCGAGGAGATGTTCCTAGGGGATATCTCCAGCGGGGCCAGCGGGGACATTAAGATGGCGACTTGGTACGCCAAAAAGATGGTCTGTGAGTGGGGGATGAGCGGACGGATGGGCATGGTGGAATATGGGGATCACGAGGATTACGTTTTTCTGGGACGAGACATCGGGCGTTCGCGCGGGTACAGCGAACAGACGGCGAGGGAGATCGATGAAGAAGTGCACAAGATCGTCAATGGGGCGTATGAGCGGGCCAAAAAAATTCTGGAAGAGAATCGCGCCAAGGTGGAGCTGATTGCCTCCGCCTTGCTGGAGTATGAGACGTTGGATGGGGCCCAGGTCGAAGAGATCGTTAAATACGGAAAAATGAACAACCCGCCCCCCAAGGGCATCTCGGCCCCGATTTCCCCGACTCCTAGCGAGCCGTTGCCTGCCACCCGCCCGGTCGAAAAGGCCAAAGACAAGAGCGGGATCCCGGGATCCTGCCTGGATTAGAAGGCGCGCCGGCCGGCGCCTGAGCAAGCTTTCTGCAATGAGTTTCCCTGCCACGAGCACGTGGCTTTGTGGGGATCAATATGTCTCCATTCAAGCGGGGAAGCCTTTTCTCCTCGGAATTCTGAATGTCACACCAGACTCTTTCTCCGACGGTGGAAAATATCTTTCGCGGGTCGAGGCCGTGCGGCGAGGGATAAAACTTTTACAGTCCGCCCATGGTTTGGATGTAGGGGGTGAATCAACCCGTCCCGGGGCAGAGCCGATTTCAGCGTTGGAGGAAAGAAAAAGGGTCATTCCTGTTTTACGGGAAATGCGCAAGGAAATGCCTCATGCTCTTTTGTCGATCGATACTTACAAGGCGGAGGTAGCCTTGGCGGCCATCGAGTTGGCCGGGGTGGATGTGGTCAACGACGTGGGGGCGGGAAACTGGGATGTGTCCATGTGGGGGGTCATGGAAAAGAGCCGGGTGGGTTATATCTGCATGCATACGCTCGGCCGGCCCAAAGAGATGCAGGTGAATCCCCGGTATGATCAGGTGACCGGGGAAGTGAAGGAGTTTTTTGCAACAAAACGGGGTGAGTGGGAGATCAGGAAAATGGCGCCTGAGCGGCTGGTTTTCGATGTGGGAATCGGTTTTGGGAAGCGGCCTGAGGACAACCGAATGCTGTTGGAGGCGGATTGGGCGGGGTTGGAGCGCCCGCTGGCTTGGGGTTTGTCCCGGAAATCCTTCCTCGAACTGACCCAAAGGGAAAAAGGGATGCAAAATCGGGATGCAGCCTTGGATTTCTGGAATCAGAGATTGCTGGAGAGGGGGCTTCCCATGATTTGGAGAGTTCACGATCCATTGAGGATAAAAGAGGCGTGGCGCATCTTTTCTGATGATGTGCAGGCCATGGCACGCTAGGTTTTTCGGATGAGCGAGGTGATTCAGCTGAAAAGGGAGGTGGAGGCAACCGCCATTCCTGCCGGGCATAAGCAAAAGCTCGTCCAAGGCACGGAAGTGGTGGTGACCCAGGAGCTGGGTGGAACCTTTACCGTGCATGCAACCCATCAAGGAGGTCTTTTTCGCATCGAGGGGAAAGATGCGGACGTTTTGGGTCGAACCATTCAGTTGGAGGCACCCAAGGCCCATGGAAAAGATGCGGGAGAGGAAGAGATCTGGGCTGTGTTGAAAACCTGTTACGACCCGGAAATTCCGGTGAACATCGTGGATCTCGGCCTGATCTACAGCATGGAGTTAAAGGCGACCGAGGGTGGAGGGAAGCGGGTGGAGGTCAAAATGACCCTGACCGCCCAAGGTTGCGGCATGGGGCCTTCGATCGCCGCGGACGCGCGGCAAAAAATTCTCACCCTGTCAGGGGTGCAGGAGGCTCAAGTGGACGTGGTTTGGGATCCTCCCTGGGGGCCTCAGATGATCACTCCGGATGGCAGGAAAAAACTGGGGATGGACTGAGCTCCCATGTTTGTTATTCCCTCGATTGATCTCATGGCTGGCGAAGTGGTTCGCTTGGCCCAGGGAAAGGCCACCGAGAAGAAAGTCTACAGCAAGGACCCCATGGCCTGCGCCCGTCGTTGGGAAAAAGCCGGGGGTCGCGTATTGCATCTGGTGGATCTGGAGGGGGCTTTTGAGGGGCAGATGAGGAATTTGGAGATGATCGGTCATATTGCGCGTTCTGTGAAAATGCCGTGTCAGGTTGGGGGGGGTATCCGGGATTTGGCCGTGGCAGAAAAGATACTTCAGGCAGGAGCCCAAAGAGTGATTTTTGGAAGCGTGGCCTGTGATGCGCCCGAGACAATCGATGAGGCGGTGAAGCGGTTCGGCCCTGAGAGGGTGGTGGTGGGCATTGATGCGAGAGACGGGGTGGTGGAGACGCGGGGCTGGACGAAACCCAGCGGTTGGAAGGCGGTGGATCTCGCCACTCGCATGGCCAAAGGCGGGGTCAACCGGATCATCTACACCGATGTGGTGCGGGACGGAATGATGACCGGGCCAAATATCCCGGCGGTGCGAGAGATGCTCAAGGTGTTCCCGGGAAAAGTGATTTCCTCCGGGGGTATCAGCGGCCTTGCCGATTTGCAGGCTTTGGATCAGGCCGGGGGGGTGGAGGGAGTCATCGTCGGTCGGGCGCTCTACGAAGGGGCCATGGAGGACGAGGTGTGTCGGTTGAATACGTTTTAAGGGAAGAGGGTAGGTCGGGTGGCAGTCCGACCATTGATTATGCCGCTGAGTTGAATCCAGAGCAGTTAGAGGCGGTAACCGCGCCTCCCGGGCCGATGTTGGTGATTGCCGGCGCCGGCAGTGGCAAGACGAGAACCCTGACCTACCGGGTCGCCTGGTTGGTGGAGCAGGGGGTTCCACCGGAGCAAATCCTCCTTTTGACCTTCACGAACAAGGCTTCCAAGGAGATGTTGGCCAGGGTGGCCTCGCTTCTGCCTCACGATCTTACCCGGCTATGGGGCGGGACATTTCATCATGTGGGCAACCGGCTCTTGCGCCGGCATGCAGAAGTTGTCGGCTACAATCGGGATTACACCATTTTGGACCGGGAGGACGCGGAAGACCTGATCGCGGCAAGCCTCGGCGAAGCCGGCGTTGATCCCAAAGACAAAAGATTTCCGAAACCGGAAGTGCTGGCGGAAATCTTCAGTCTGGCGGCCAACCATCGGACCACTTGCGGGTCGATCCTGAAAAAGCAGTTTGGGTATTTTATCGAATTGGAGAGTTGGATCACCAAGGTGGGAGAAATCTATATTCGTAGGAAAAAAGACAGCGGGGCCATGGATTATGACGATCTATTGACGCTCTCCCTTCGACTGCTGGAGGAAGGAGGGGAGCTCCGGGAGCGATATCGTCAGCGTTTCCAACATGTCCTGGTGGACGAATATCAGGACACCAACCGATTGCAGTCGGACTTTGTGGATGCGATCGGCGGAGGTCACCACCAGATCATGGCGGTGGGAGATGATGCCCAGAGCATCTACTCCTGGCGGGGCGCCAAAGTGGAGCACATCCTGAGCTTTCCCGAACGCCACCCCGGCGCACGGATGGTTCGATTGGAGACGAATTACCGAAGTGTTCCCCAAATCCTGGATCTGGCCAATCATGCCATTTCCCATAATCCCAAGCAGTTCCCAAAAAACCTGCGGTCGGTGCGCGAGGCCGGAGTGAAGCCGGCGGTGGTGGCTTTGGAGGACGGGGGCCAACAAGCGACCTTTGTGGCCCAACGAATCCTCGAACTGCATGAGGAGGGAACGAATCTGTCTGACATTGCCATCCTGTATCGGGCCCATTTTCACGCCATGGAGATGCAGTTGGAACTGACCCGTAGGAATATTCCCTACACCATCACCTCGGGCTTGAGGTTTTTTGAGCAGGCCCACATCAAGGATGTGGCGGCCCATATGCGTTTGGCCGTGAACCCCAAGGACGAGGTGGCGTTCCACCGGTTGGCCCGGTTATTGCCGGGAGTGGGGCCCAAATCCGCGAGTAAGATGTGGAACGAGGCAGCTGCCGGAAAGGCTTACGGACAAATCAAGGTGGGGGAGAAGGGGGCCAAAGGCTGGTCGCAGATGGTGGAGACGCTTCGGCAGATTGCTGGGAAGCCTCCCTGCGAGCAGGTGAAGATCGTGGTGGAGGGAAGTTACGGAGACCACGTGCGGGCAAGATACGCCAATGCGGTGAATCGCCTGGATGATCTAAGGCAGTTGGAGGATTACGCGAACGGCTTCACCAACACGGCTGATTTTCTGGCTGAGCTGGCCTTGTTGGGGAATACCGAGACCGAGGTGGCGGCAAGGGGGAATGATCATGAGGGCGAGGCGGTGAGGCTCAGTACGGTGCATCAGGCCAAGGGGTTGGAGTACGGAACTGTCTTTGTCATCATGCTTTGTGACGGACTTTTTCCCTCTTCCAGGTCCTTGGAGACGGAGGAGGGAGAGGAGGAGGAACGAAGATTGTTCTATGTGGCGGTGACCCGGGCCAAAGATGAGCTTTATTTGACGCATCCCAGATTGCGCATGGGGAAGGGAGGCGACGCATGGCAGACCCCGTCACGGTTTTTGAACGAACTCTCCAAGGAATTGGTCAATGTATGGCGGGTGAAGGGGTCGGCCGGGTTGGGCGACTGGAGTTAATCCCGGGTGGTATTCTTACTTGGGCCGACGGCTTCTGGAAAATCCACGCTGGCCATGGA
>RGYX01000200.1 GCA_010031845.1 Verrucomicrobiota bacterium | reverse complement strand
CGTGGCGGTCCGGATGTTGGGGCAAAAACTCGGGATGGCTTTAACCGGAATTCTTGGGGGAGTGGCCTCAAGCACCGCCACCACCTTGGCCATGAGCCGGGAGAGCAAAAAAGAGCCGATCCTGGCAGGGGACTGCTCTTTAGCCGTGGTTTTGTCCTGTACGGTGATGCTGTGGCGGGTGGCCTTCCTGGCAACCGTGGTGGATCCAGCCATCTTCATGAAACTCGCGGTCCCTTTCGGGTGGATGAGTATTCCCGGGACGGCTTTCTGCTTATGGCGGGTTTGGTACCATGGAAAGGGTCACCCCAAGGGGCAGGTCGTGGCCTATCGGAATCCCTTAAGCCTTCGCGATGCCATCCAATTCGCCCTGTTCTATGCGTTGATCGTCTATTTAGTGAAGGTGGCCAGTGACCGGTTTGGAGAGACGGGATTGTCGGCCGTCAGCGCCTTTTCCGGCCTGATGGATCTGGACGCGATTTCGCTTTCGCTTAGCCGAATGGCCCAGGACCCCGGAATGATGAATTTGGCCATCCAAGGGATCCTGATCGCCACCTTGGCCAACACGCTTTTGAAATCATCTATCGCCGCCGTGTTTGGCAACGGGGTTCTAAGGGCGAGGGTGTTGCCGGTGTTGGGGGTGACGGCGTTAATTGGGATAGGAATGCTGTTTCTGAAATAGATTATGATGAGGATTAGGATGAAGTTTGTTTGGGCTTTTCAGTCTAATGGCTTCAAACGAACTTAATCTTAATCTTTCCACCTCATCGGGGAATTCGAGGTGGTGGGCTATGCCGCTCGGATTTCCACCGGCATTTGGCTAAGGCCCTGATAAATCCGGCCTAGGCGGTGCACGGCGGGCGCCACATGGCGACCCATCCAAGAATGATCAACCCCTCGCGCAAGATGCGAAAGAATACGCCAAGCTCGGGATCAAACGATGCGGCGACCGTGACGCAAAGTCCCAAAAAGAGGGTGGCGATGACGAGACTGATCCAGCCATAACGCAGGAGCTGTTTCAGTTCGCGTCGGTTCATTTCCGCCCGATAAGAGAAATAGTTGCGAATGGATTCGGAAAGGATGCGCTCCGCATCGGGTCGATCGATCGCTTGGCCTAAGTGGACGATCAGCTTGTAAGGTTTGCGGGAGGAGTGTTCCTGGGCCCAGCTGACAATGAACTCTTCAGCCTCCCGATCCAGATCCCGCTCATGAAAGGGCGAGGGATCCATCGAATTAAACAGCTGGTATTCGGATTCCTCAGGCATGAATCGATTATTTCATTAAAGGACCGCAAAGGGAAGAGAGTGGTGATCCTATATAGGATTTAGGATATCGGATATTGGAAGGTCTAATCTTGAATCAGGAAGGAGAGGGGATGATGATCGGGGAATGAGAAAGTATGGCTTAGCCCTTTTGTCTGCATTTTTGTGCTTCCATGGATTCCTTTTCGCCCAAGAGGCGGCAGCCAAGAAGTTGCGCGCTGGGGTTTTCGTGGAGGAGCCCTTTGTGATGCAAACTCCTTCCGGGGTTGAGGGGCTTTGCATCGAATTGTGGGATCAGATTATGGAAGATCATGGGTGGACTTGTGTTTATACCGTTCTTCCCAATGCGGCGGCCGTGTTGGAAAAGATCCAGTCCGGTGAACTGGATATTGCGGTGGGGCCTTTTTACATCACCAGTGAACGACTGAAGGTCATGGACTTTAGTCACCCTTTTCACGAGTCAGGCCTGCAGTTGATGGTGAACACGGAACGGCGCCACACCCTTTTCAAGCTGTGGAAGGGGCTGGTGGATGGCGGTCACATCAAGATTTTGACTATTGGCACGGCCATCATCATGATCCTCACGCATTTGTTGCTTTTCTATGAGTGGAAGACCAATCCTCAGTACCCGAGGGGATATTTCACCGGCTTTGCCGACTGTTTTTATCATGTGATGTCCATTTGCATGACAGGAAAAGCCACTCACCGGGGAATTCCCGGACCATGGGGCAAGGTTCTGGCAGCCCTTTGGTTGGCGGGTGGGGTGGCCGTGGTGGCCTATATCACCTCAACCCTGACCTCGGTGATGACGGCCAACAAAATACGTGGAACCATCCACGGGGTAAGGGATCTGGTTGGTCAACCGGTTGCAGTGATCCAAGGCACTTTGTCGGAAAAGGCAGCACGGAAATACGGAATGATTGGGATCCCGTATGGAAGTCTTGATCTGGCGGCCCACGCCTTGGCTAGTCGGAGCGTTTCGGCCATTGTCTTCGACACCTTTGCTCTTCGATACTTCGACCATCAACATCCCGAGATGCCGGTGGGAGAAGTCGGGGCCATCTTTGAGAAGGGGAGTATCAGCCTGGCCATGCCTTTGGGGAGCAAGCTTCGCCAATCGATCAATCAGTCCTTGGTCCGGATGAGGGAGGATGGCGTGTTCCAGAATCTGGATAGCAAGTATTTCGAAGCGGTGGAAAAT
>RGYX01000199.1 GCA_010031845.1 Verrucomicrobiota bacterium | reverse complement strand
GAATTCCGGGTTCTGGAGGATCTGGATGAGGAGCCCGATCCCAAGTCTAGGACCGATGCGGATCAGCGACCCCAAAACCTCCTCCAAGTCTCGGACAGCGGAGAGGTTGAGCACCCTTATTTTGGCCGGGTTTTGGCCAAGGGAAAGACCCACAGGCAACTGGCTGAGGAAATCAAAAGGATTCTGGAAAAGGATCTTTACTATCAGGCCACGGTTCTTATTTCCCTGGCTACCTCGGGGAAATCAAGGGGCAAAGTGTACATCAGCGGAGCGGTGACCAAGCCCGGTCCCTTTGAGATTCCGGTGGATGAGAACATGACGGCGAGCAAGGCCCTCTCGTCTGTGGGAATCGTGGAGGACCGGGCCAACATCACCCAGGTAAAGCTGGTGCGCAAGGCCATCGAAGGGGCTCCTCCCCCCGAACCGGTGATCATCAATCTCTATGATATCCGACAGGGAAAAACGGATTCCGACCGGGTCCTGGAACCCGAAGATCAGCTGATTGTGCCAGCGATCACGAGCCGTGGACAGGTCAGCATCGCGGGAAATGTCCGGCAACCGGGCAATATTCCCATTCCCTTGGACCGAGATCTCACGGTGAAAGATGTGATTGTTCAGGCTGGTTTCGGGGATTTTGCAGACAAAAGGCACGTCAAACTCTTCCGAAAAGGGGAGAAGGGTGAGCCGATGGTGGTGGACATGGTTAAAATCCTGGAAACCGGGGAGGAAGAGATGAATCCCGAACTGGGGGATGGAGATCATATCTTTGTCCCCAAGCGGCTGATCAACTTCTAGGGAACCCATGCCTGAAATCGGACAAGAATTGGGAATCGGAGGACCGTTATCGCCGGCCGCTCTACGGGCCCGCATGTATCGCTACCAGTTGTTGCTGAGGAAGTACTGGTGGTTGCCGGTCTTATTGTTGTCCGGTTCCCTCCTAGTGCAGGGGGTGCGATACTTCCTGGGCGAGCCCCTGTATGTGAGCACGGGCAGAATGATGGTGAGCCCACGGATCATGACCACCGAGGCGGCGGTCTACACGGAGGAACTCAGCAACTATTTTGGAACCCAGGTTTCCCTGATGCAAAGTGAGGCGATCAAGCACCGTGCCACCACGGCGGTGGAAAGTGCGCACCCGGATTTGAAGGGAATCGTGGCGGATCTCGGGGTTCAGCAAGAGCCGAAGGCCTCGATCTTTATCCTCAAAGTCACCAGTCCCGACCCGAAATATTCCCAACTCTTTGCCGATGCCTGCATGAGTGAATTCCTGGAGTTTAAAAAAGAAATGAGGGGGGAAACATCCCAGAAAACCGTGGATGCCGTGGCCAGACAGCTGGCCGAGTTGGAGAAGGCCATCTCGGAACTGGACCAAAAACTCTTTCAATTCAAACAAGAGAACAATGTGGTCTTTCTTCAGGAGCAGGGAAACTATGTCGGCACGTATTTGGTGGATCTCAACAAGCAGTTGGCGGAACTAAAGAAAGAAAGCCAACTGCTGGATTTGATGAGCATCGATCAAACGTTGGAACGCCAGATGCAAAATGCCCCGGATTCGGCCGCCAAAAAAGAAGATGTCAGCGGGGCCAGTTTGGTGGAGGGGCCCCAATCGGAGTATATCCAAACCAAACGGCAGTTGCAGCGTGCCCGGGCCCGGTTGGAGCAGTTGGGCAAATACCTGCGTCCCAAGCACCCTAAAATTCTGGCTTTAAAGGATGAAATCACGCGGAATGAGAGAAAATTGGAAATCGTCCGCCAGCAAAGCCAGGAATCGGTGGCCGAGAAGCGGCAGGCCATCCAACTCCAAATGACCAATCTGGAGAAGCTGGTGGCCGAGTCCGAGACCAAGGCGTTGGATGTGGGAAGAAAAATGGCCGAATACGAAAAAATGAAATCCGAGCGGGATCGACAGCAGCAACTTTATGACCGGCTTTTGGGGACGGTTCAGAATGTCAATGTCAGCCAGGATGTCAGCCAGTTTGATGTCAATATTCTGGAACGCGCCACTCCGGCTCTCTCCATCAAACCCGGATTTGTCCGTTCTTTGCTCCTTGGCTTGGGAGTGGGATTGATCCTTTCGGGGGGGCTGCTCTTTCTGCTGGATCGATTCAATGACCAGGTCGCCACCGTGGTGGAGCTTTGCGAGCATTTCACCGAGCCCATTTACGGACAGATCCCCCAGGAGACGTCCGATGCCGATGGCCGGCTTCCCTTGTTGACCCCCCAGGATACGCGTCATGTCTATGCCGAAAGTTTTCGCAATATCCGGTCCAGTCTCCGTTTTGTCGGGGGGGAGGCCAAAAAGAAAAACCGCGTGATCCTGGTGACCAGCCCTACTCCCGGAGATGGAAAGTCTACCACCACGGCCAACCTTGCTCTCACGCTGTCCTTTGCCACCGACGAAAAGATTTTGTTGGTGGATGGGGACCTTCGGCGGGGAGGGCTCCATCGGATGTTCGGACT
>RGYX01000198.1 GCA_010031845.1 Verrucomicrobiota bacterium | reverse complement strand
CTTTCCGGAGGGCAACGCCAACGGGTGGCCCTCGCCCGGGCCCTGGTCTGCCGACCCAAGGTCCTGCTCTTGGACGAACCTCTCTCCGCCCTCGATGCCAAACTTCGCCAAAACATGCAACTCGAGCTGAAAAACCTGCAGACCAAGCTCGGGATCACCTTCGTGTTCGTGACCCATGACCAGGAGGAGGCCTTGGTGATGTCCGACCGCATTGCCCTGATGAACAAAGGAAGGATCGAACAGTTGGGCACCGTCGACGACCTCTACTACCACCCGCGCACCCATTTCGTTGCCGACTTCATCGGAGAGACCAATTTGTTTCCCTGCCAGATCACCGGTCGGACGGCCAACCATGTCACGGTCAAAATCGGTGACCGCCATGAACTCAAACTCTGCCCCCTGTCGGTACATCCGGACAGCCGAGAGGTCTTGCTATCGATTCGCCCAGAAAAAATCCAGCTTCAACATCAACCGCTCAAGGGGGAAAACTGTTTTCCCGCCATGGTGCTGGAGGAAATTTTCGGCTTGGAACCCTCCGCCCAAGGGGTTTTCCCCGTCCGCCTCCACTCCCTTGTGCCCAATTTTGGAACGGACAAGCAGGTGATCCACCGGGGAGACCGGGTTTTCGCCAAAATTCACCCGGAAGATATCGTCGTGGTGGAGGAAAAATAAGCCTCAAGGCTTGCGGGCGGAAAGCGGCTCGAATTTTTTCAAATCCTCCGCGGTTTTGGCATCCAACCCGGAAAGTTTTTGTACCACCTCCTCATAGAGCGCCTGATCTCCCTTTGTCTTTAGGGTAACTCCCAGATTGGCCAGCACCTCGATCACGTCGGGTTTGATCGTTAGGGATTTTCGAAAACAGTCGACCGACTCGCCATATTGCCCCGCCAAATAGAGGGCTTTCCCCAGCTTGTCCCAGGCGTCCGGGTCCCGCTCGTCCATCGCCACAAGTTTGCGGAGGGCGTCGATCTCTCCTTGGTTTTGAGGCACCGGCCCTTTTTTCCCGGAGGAAGGGGGCGTCGACCCCGATCCAACCTCCGAAAAAGAAGGTCGTGTCGGGGAAATCGATGGGGAAGCGGCGCGGTTCTGGGGAACGAAATTTTCCAGCTCTTTGGCTGTTTTTGCATCCACCAAATTCAGTTCCTCCAGGAGTTTTTTGTATTCGGCCTCCCTTCCCCGGGTCTTCAGCGCCACCCCAAGGTTGGCCAGCACATCGACCACATTCGGTTTGATTTTGAGTGATTCGCGAAATGCATTCACCGCCTCATCATACAGGCCGGCCACATAGAGGGATTTGCCCAGCTTGTCCCAGGCTTCGGCATCCTGGGGACTCATCTTGACCAGCTTGCGCATCGCCTGGATTTCCCCCTGACTTTCGACGGACAAATTTCCATCCATGGATTGCGCCATGATTCCCTCGGCTTTCCGCCAGGATTTGGCCTCGTCCGGGGCCTTGGGTCGCTCCGGTTCGCCCGCCACACGCTTGGAATCCGGCGTCTCCGCCGGCAAGAGAATCGCGGGCTCCTTGATGAGAGCAATGGTGACACCGATCGCCAGCAAAATGCCCAAAACCGA
The DNA here is from genome assembly GCA_010031845.1 of Verrucomicrobiota bacterium. Taxonomy (GTDB): domain Bacteria; phylum Verrucomicrobiota; class Verrucomicrobiia; order Methylacidiphilales; family Verrucolacustridaceae; genus Verrucolacustris. The sequence goes on along the minus strand of RGYX01000198.1, from coordinate 886 downwards.
AAAAAGAATGATCTGGATCCGCGTACCCATGGTCAGGCTACGGAACCAGACGGCTAACCAACTTTCACTGGGTTCGTCGCCAAACATGCGTTGAACCTAGCCCACCTGCACCACGTTCCAAGCCTGTCCCGACCTCTTTTTTAATCCAAACAAAGCTTTAGAATACCCTCCTCAAGGGCGCGTCCACGATCCGCTCCGGAAACCAACTCCAGTTGCAATTCATGCAACCGTTCCACCGCGCGCCGCACCCCGGTGGAGGAGCGATGGGCGCAAAGTGATGTCATCTTTCCCAATCTCCAGAGGTTGGGCTTCTCCCCTTTGGCGTTCCTGGGAAGAAAAGCCTCGGCCGAAGGATCGAGACTGGGTTGTCCATACCCTCCCGGCGGGGGAACGCGCAAAAGCCTCGCCTCCTGGAGAGTTCTCCCCAAGGCGGCCAGACGAAGGCTCGAGGCCAAGAGAATCACCAATCCCACCTCACTCTCGCCTTGATCCAGCAACCGGCGGAGTCCCGCCCGGGCCGGACCGACCCGACCCGCCACGACTGCGTCACACCAATCCCAGACTTCCAACTCTCTTCTACCCGCCCCGACCTCCCGCACCGCCTTTTCCGTCACTTGGGTTTCGGGCTTGAGATAAAGACGGAGCTTTTCAATCTCCCGCTCCAACGCCCGGCCATCGGAACCCACGATTTCCAGCAACAGTTCCACCACCCCGGGCCCAGGTTGTAACCCGGCTCCACGGAGACGTTCGGCAATTTCATCCATCCACTCCCCCCGATCCCTGCCCTTCCTTAAATCCGGCGGATCAAAAACCTCCACCACGCCCAATTTCTCGAAATTCCGAAAGAAAGCCCGCCGCTTGTCTACTCCGGGAGCCGATAATAACA
>RGYX01000197.1 GCA_010031845.1 Verrucomicrobiota bacterium | reverse complement strand
GTGCGGTGGTTTTGTTTCCGGTCCCAGGGGCAGCCTTTCGGGCCGCGCAACCGGGCCATGATACGGGTCAGGGTGGAGATCTCTCTCATTCCATGGAGTTACGAGCTAGGGGCGCATCCGTCGAGTCGGAGCGTGACGGAATGGAAATCCGGAGTAGGATGAAGTTTCCGTGAGCAAGTTCATTTCTCCATGGGCCTCCTGGCCGAAATTGATTGAAGAGCACCGAAAGGCGGCTCCCGAGGCCTACGGAACGGAGGGCAATCTTCTCAATCTGATTGGTGGGGCATGGGGACAACCCGGCCACGGAAAGTTATTCCTTTCGCCGGTAGATGCCACTCCCTTAGGCCGATACCCAATGATTCGTCTGGAGGCGGCGCGAGCCGCGGTGCTGGGGGCGGAAACGGAGTTTCATGCCTGGTCGAAAACGGATCTGGATGAACGAAAGAGAAAGGTTTCCGAAACGCTGGATGACTTGGAAAAGCATGCCGATCTTCTGGCCAAAACCTTGATTTGGGAGATCGGCAAGCCCTATGCCCAAACCAAGGTTAGCGTGGAGCGGTGTATTTCGGGTGTCCGTTGGTATGTTGGCCAGATTGAAAAGATGATGGAGGGGAGAAAACCCCTCGGGTTGATCTCCAATATTGCCTCTTGGAACTATCCCATGTCCGTCCTGGTCCATGCTGTCCTGGTGCAATGTCTGGCGGGAAATTCGGTCATCGCCAAGACCCCGACGGACGGGGGAATTCATGCGGTGACCCTCTCGTTGGCTTTGGCCCGTCGGCGCGGATTGCCGGTCAGTCTGGTTAGCGGCTCGGGGGGGGAGTTGAGCGAGGCGCTGGTCAGAAACGACGCCATTTCCTGTTTGGCCTTTGTTGGAGGCAAAAACAATGGGCGTGAGATCGCCGCCGCGTTTTACGACCGCTCCAAGCGCTACATGTTGGAGATGGACGGGGTGAATTGTTACGGGGTTTGGGAGTTTTCAGACTGGAAGAGCCTGGCGGCGCAGATCAAAAAGGGATTTGAATTCGGTAAGCAAAGGTGCACGGCCTATCCGCGGTACGTCGTGCAAAGGTCTCTCTTTCCCAAATTCCTGGAAATGTACCTTGGCGTGGTGCAGGGGCTGAAATGCGGTCATCCCCTGCTGGTGGACAAGGCGGAGGATCCCTTGCCGGCGCTTGATTACGGCCCCTTGATCAACAGCAAAAAGGTGGAGGAGTTGCGGGTCCAGGCGGGAGAGGCGGTGGCGGGCGGGGCTGTGGCCCTATATGAGGGTCGTCTGAACGAATCCCTTTTCCAACCCTCGCAGGATATCTCGGCCTATCTGGCCCCGGTGGCCCTGCTGAATCTTCCGCGGAACTGCAAGCTGTACCATGGGGAGCCGTTTGGGCCGGTCGATTCCGTGGTGGTAGTCGACAGCGTGGATCAGATGGTGGCGGAGATGAATGTCTCGAATGGAAACCTGGTTTCCAGCCTGGCCACGGATGACGCCAATCTGGCCAAACAGGTGGCCATGGACCTGCGTTGTTTTAAATTCGGCCATAACAAAGTCCGTTCCCGGGGGGACAATGAGGAGAGCTTCGGTGGGTTCGGCCAGTCGTGGAGGGGATGTTTTGTGGGTGGAAAATATCTGGTGGAGTCGGTTACCCAAGGGCCCACAGGGGAGAGGTTAAAGGGCAATTTCCCCGACTACGTTCTGTTGCCGGAGCAGCGGTAAGGTCTTTTAGTCTCGGCGGCCGGGGATTCGGCGATTGATGAGCCACAGCGAAACGGCAACGAGCAGAATAATCAGGCCGCTGACCCCGAGTTCGATCATGGATTGGGTGAACTTTTCCTTTTCGAGGAGCTGACCCCCGGATTCGCTCACGGAAAGGCCGGCTCCGATGGCCAGAATTCGGCGGGTGACGCTGATACCGGCAATCACGAGGAAGGGATTCAAATCCTCGATACCGACATCATGCACAGGAGATAGGAGAAGGCGGGTGACGGTGCGGAGGAGCTCCATCACGATCATAATGAGCAGGATTTCGTTGATCAGAGTGATCAGCGTGGAAAAGAAAGGCTGACCCGCGGAGGAAAGTACAAATTTGACCAAGTAGACGGCGATGGCTCCGGCAACAAACAGGAGGAGAATAGCCACCGCCCCGTAGGTGATGGTCTCGCCTCTGGCAATCAAGCGGAGTAGTTTTTGGGCCAACGAAGGACGGGGGATCATGGAAGGCATTCGTGATACTTTGAGGAAAAAACAGGTTGTGGCAAGCAGGTTGGCGAACGGTTTGGACGGGGGTAACATCAAACCCATGGCTCGGGTAACCTTGTTTTATGATGCGGATTGCGGCTTTTGTCAGGCCAGTGTCGACTGGCTGGTCAAGAAAGGCCGCCCAGGCACGTTTGAAACGGTCGCTTATCAGGACGAAGAGCGATTAAACCGGTATCCGATGGTGGATAGAACCATGGCCGACAAGGGAATCCAG
>RGYX01000196.1 GCA_010031845.1 Verrucomicrobiota bacterium | reverse complement strand
ATCGCCGCTTCCGGCCTGGAAGAGCTCTATTTCTTCCGTTTGACGCTGAGCAAGAATCTCGACGGCGAGGGAGTGAAGAAGAACGGCATCCACCACGTCAACGAGAACGGGTCGGTTCCCGAGATCACCGGAACCACCCGCGCCGCCGAGGTGATCCGGTTGGCAACCGCCACCCTCCGCAACGGCCGGGAGGTCCTGGAGGTCAAAGCCCCCAATGGGCTTCGCGCCACCGCCACCCGGCAAAACGGGGATCTTCATATTCTTTTGGCTCGCACCAACGCCACGACCAGACCCGACGTGGAGTTTGCCCTACCCAACCCTCCCTCCGGATCCCTCCTTACTTGGGAAATCGTGACCGCCGACAGCTTTGGCACCACGGAGATTTTGGATGGGACCCTTCCGGTGCGCGTCTCGCTGCCCTCCACCGCGGTGGGCCTTCTCAGTCTTCGCCCGTTCGGAGCGGCCAAACCAACCACCCTCCAAGCCACCTCCTCTTTTTCCACCGACTCCACCCGTCTGGCAACCGGTGGCACCAATCTGGCCCACACCTTGTTTCAGTTCCCTCCCTCCTCCGCTTCTGCGCCTTGTTCGACTTTTCTCCATCTTCGGGGCAAATCCTCCGCCACCCGGCCCATCCCCATCCACGTCTACTCGGCCATCGACAAACTTCCATCGGAATCCGAGTTGAAGTCCGGATCCTTTCCCTTTCGCAAAAAAGAAATGCCTCATCCGGGCACCCCTGCGCTGACGGTTCAGGGACTGGGGCGGGGCGTGGAGTGGGTCGGCGGATTCACTTTCGATCCCGCCCGGAGCGATATCTGGATTGAAATCACCTCCGCCTTTGCCCGGGAATCCAAGAACGGAAAAGCCTTCCTCCTAGCCCGGGATCTCCGACACAAGGACGACGCTCCTGAAACGGAACCGGTGGAGTGGCAGTCCGCCGAACTGGTTCTCTATCCCCGCTGATTCAGAGTGACCGGCTCCAGCCGCGGGTTGCCCCACTGCAACAACCCGAGGGAAACCAGATAGGCGGCCGCACAGAAGCTGAAAAGCACGCCGTATCCCGCCGCCACATTTCCCGTCGCTTTGAAATGATCCAGCAAGATTCCGGTCACCAGAGGAAACACCATGCCGCCGATCGCCCCCGCCATCCCGCCGATACCAATGACCGAGGCTACCGCCTGTTTGGGAAAACTGTCCGATACCGTGGTGAAAAGGTTGGCGGAAAACGCCTGATGGGCCGCCCCAGCCAGCCCGATCAACAGCACCGCGCCCCAATCCGAGGCTCCTTTCACCGCCAAAATCGGAACCACGCAAAGAGCAAAAAAGAGCATCCCTGTTTTTCTCGCCCGGTTGACCGACCAACCAATCTTGGTCAAGTGCCCCGTCAACCAACCCCCAGCAATGCTAAGGACGGTGACGATCGCATAGATGGTCACCAGCAAAACCCAGCTTTTTTTGATGTCCAGTCCCCGGGTCTGCTTGAAGAAATCCGGCAACCAGATCAAAAAGAACCACCAGACCGGATCGGTGATCAGCTTGGGAAGGATAAAGGCCCAAGTCTGGCGGTAACCCAGCAGCCTGCCCCAGGGAATCTTTTCCGACCTGGCCTCCGCCCCGTCGGAATGGATCCAGGCCAATTCCTCTTGGGAGATTGAATTTTTTTTGTCCGGGGTTTCAAACCAGGGTATCCACAAAAAAAGCCATAGAAAGCCGACTGCCCCCGCCGCCAAAAACGCCGAGTGCCATCCGAAGTTAAGCGCCAACCAGGGGACAATCGCGGGCGCCAAAATTGCCCCAACGTTGGCCCCGGAATTAAACAGGCTGGTGGCCAGCGCCCGCTCCTTTTTTGGAAACCAGAGGGCGGTGGCCTTGATGGCCGCGGGAAAGTTTCCGCCTTCCCCCAAGCCCAAAGCCACTCGGGCTGTTAGGAATCCAGTCACACTCCCGACCAGGGCGTGCCCCATGGCGGCCAAACTCCAGGCGGCGATCGAAATGGCGTAACCGATCTTGGTTCCATACTTGTCGATCAACCATCCAAAGATCAGCAAGCTGACCCCGTAAGCCCCCTGAAAGGCGGAATTGACCATACCAAACTCGGCATTGGTCCAGTGAAGCTGTTCATCGAGGATGGGCTTCAACAACGAGAGAATCTGCCGGTCAATATAGTTGATGGTGGTGGCAAAGAATAACAGGGCGCAGACGGCCCACCGGTATCCGAGGATCCTGGCGATGAGATTCATGGGTTTGGTTCCTTTTTTTTCCAGCTTTTTTCAATTGCGGGTTTCAAAAGGCTGGCCAGCTGGCGGTATCCCTCAACGTTCAAATGCAGTCCATCCTCCACGTACAGTTCCGCTCGGGTATCCCCGGTCGTTGTCTGCAAGGCCGGATTCACATCCACGTAGTGGACGCCCGGTCTCTTTTGACTGAGTTCCTCATATCCGAGGTTGACCGCATCCACTGTCTCCAACTGCCCGTCCCGTCGCTTCTGGGGTGAACGTAT
>RGYX01000195.1 GCA_010031845.1 Verrucomicrobiota bacterium | reverse complement strand
CAGACTTGCAACGATGGTCGTGAGGTTTGACTCGAGGGGGTGCGGTAGGAGAATGGGAGGAATGAAGTTACCGGGCAAAATGATCCCATGGGTTGGCCTAGCGGGGGGAGCCTTGGCCATCGGCTTTGGGTTGGGCAGGGTCACCGCGCCGCCAAGCACCTCCCCGATGGGCAAGGAGGGGGAGACGAAAAGGGAGGGAATGGAGCCCCAAGAGCCCAGATCGGCGGACGAGAACATTCAGGAAAGCGCTGATGCAGCGCGTCGGGGATCAGCCCTGGATCTGCTTCGGCAAACCATGGGGATGAACAATCCAAAGACGCGGGATCGGGAGATGGAAAATGCCTTAAGCCACGCTTCGTTGGAAGAGGTGAAAAAGGCCCTCGAATGGGCATCGGCCTTACCGGAAGGCGCCGCCAAACGCGCTTTGATGGGCAAGATCATGGAGCGGTGGGGGCAACTGGACGGGACGAATGCGGCAGCTTACGGGGAGAAGGTCTTTGCCGAGACCGGAAATCCGCAACTCCTCAAGGACGCCATCCGTGGCTGGGGTCAGACCGATCCGGGCGGGTCGATCCAGTACACGCAGTCGATGTCGGTAAGTGACGGGGTGAAAAGGGACATTTCGAGGGATCTTTTCCGGGATTGGGCGGACCGGAGTCCGCAGGCGGCGGCAGCGTATGCAGCGGCCAACGCAATCGATGTGGGCAGGGGTGGGGTGATGGGGTTGATCGCGGACCGGTGGTCAAAACAGGATCCGCAGGCGGCGGCCAATTGGGTGATGACTCTGCCGCAGGGAAAGGAACAGCAGCGGGCCCTGGATCAGCTGGTGCAGAACTGGTCGGATCTAAACCTGCAGGCGGCGGCGGATTTCGTCAGCCAACAGCCGGCGGGGTCGAACAAGGATGTCATGGTGGGAACATTGGCGCGGGAGGTGGCCAAACAGGACACGGCGGCGGCCTTGCAATGGACTTCAACCCTGAGTGATCCGAACATGCAATCGAGAACGGCCTTGTCCTTCATGTGGAGGTCGGCCAGACAGGATCTGGCCTCGGCCCAGCAGATGGTCAATTCCTCCGCATTGAGTCCGGCGGCAAAAAACGCGGTCCTAAGCGGTTTGACCAACGGGTTTGGGAACCGGAGAGGTTTCGGACCCTAGTTTTTTTGCGGACAGGCAGATTCGGCGGGCGGCCCATGAATTGAGTGCTTAGATAATATCTTTGGAAAGCAGGGGCATCAGTTTCTTCACCTCTTGCACCTTGTTTTTGGGGCAGACAAGGAGGGCATCGGGAGTATCCACCACCACGAGATTTTCCGTGCCGAGCAGGGCGATGGGGCGTCCGCCTTCGGCTAAGGCGAGGGTATTGCGGCTATCCATGGAAAGGACCTGACCGCGGAAAGTGTTGCCTTGTTTGTCGGTGGGCAAATGGGCGGGTAAGGCGGTCCATGAACCCACGTCGTCCCAAGGGAACGAGGCCTTGATTGCGAGAACGGATCTGGCGCCTTCCATGATGGCGTAATCGACGGAAATCTTCGGAAGCTTGGGAAATTCCCGTTGGAGATAGGAGGCGTAGGAGCCGTGCTTGGGAAACTTTTCAATGAACCGGGCCAAAGCGGGCTGTTGGCGCCGGGCCTCGGAGAGGAAGGTGGAGGCTTTCCAGACAAAGATCCCGGCGTTCCAAGCGTACTGACCTGATTTTAAGTAGGCTTGGGCCTTGGCCAAGGAGGGTTTTTCTACAAAGCGTCGCACTCGCAGGAAAGGTCCGCCTTTCACTTTGCCCAGCGTTTTGCCACCGAGCTGGAGATAACCGAAGCCGGTGGCCGGATAGGAAGGCTTGATTCCTAGAGTGACGAAGGATGAGGAAGCGGCGGCGGCGCGGGCGGCGGCGGCCAATTGAGCGCGAAAGATGGGGTGCTTTCCGATCACGGCATCGGCGGGCAGGAGGGCGAGCACGGCGTCGGGGTGGCTACGGAGGGCCAGAGCAGTGGCCAAGGCGGCGGCGGGGGCCGTGTCGCGTTTGGCGGGTTCGGGGAGGATGGAGCTTTTAGGGAAGCGGGGAAGAGCTCGGCGAACACCGGGAATCTGTTCGTGATTGGTGAGAATGAGAAGGTGGGAGGGTTTGGCCGCCAGGGGTTGGAGGCGGAGGGCGGTTTCCTCAAGGAGGGTTTTGGAGGAGACCAGCTTGAGAAGATGCTTGGGTTTGGCTTTGCGGCTGAGGGGCCAGAAGCGTTCGCCGCTGCCGCCGGCCATGATGAACATCAGCCATTGGGGAAGATTAGGATGAAGATCAAGCTGAAGGGAGAAGGAATTTTAAAGGGGGGGCAAGCGGCAGATGGATCAAGACCCAGAGGGGGTGCTGAATTCTGAGGCGTAAAGCCGTCCGTACCGATTGATGATCAATCCATCCTTCGGTACGATCATCGGATGGAAGTTCTCACCGCCTTGATCGCCGATTCGGCGAGCGACTATCAGGGCAAGCTTTGCGTCCTGGGTTCTTTCGACACGATCTGTGCCCGGCAGTA
>RGYX01000194.1 GCA_010031845.1 Verrucomicrobiota bacterium | reverse complement strand
AGATATTCATCCCTTGGAACTTCGATGGCTCCAAACTTGGCGGTATGCGAGGTGACCATCTGCAGGTCAAAAAGTTGGCACCCCTCTTGATGTAAAGAGCGTGCGGCCAAGACCAAGGCAACCGAGGAAGCATCTCGCACCAAGTGGAACATCGATTCTCCGGCAAAGAAGTTCCCAATTTTCACTCCGTAGAGCCCACCGGCCAAGGCACCCTCCTTCCATACTTCATAAGAGATCGCATGGCCCATGCGATGGAGCTGACAGTAGGCCTGGACAAAGGCAGGACCAATCCAGCTCTCCTCACGGCCTTGGGAGCGATGGGCGCAGCCGAGGATCACCTCGTCAAAGGCTTGGTTGATGGTCAGCGTGAACTTTCCGCTTCGGATGGTTCGCTCCAATCGTGTCGGAACGTGAAGACGATCAAGCGGCAGGATCCCGCGGGGGTCAGGGGACCACCAGGTGAACGGATTTTCGGTCCACGGAAAAATGCCTAGGGGATAGGACTGCAGCAGGCGTTGCGGGGTAAGTTCCCGGGTGATGGCCACCCATCCTTCCCGGTCGGCCTGGGTAGGATCAGGAAAAGGGTCGGTGGGGGAAAGGAGTGGCGGGAAAGGCTTCATGGGCATCCATCTGCCACATCAAAAAAATCAGCGTTTACGTAGAAGTTCGAGCCGGCAGGCGAAGCCGCCCAGATCAACCGTCTGCTGAAAGTCCTGAACTAGGGTGGGGTCGGAGGGTTTGATTTTGACCGGATTGACCCAAACCATCCTTCCTCCCGGACAAAGGGCGAGCGAGGCGAGGGTGAGCAGTTCCTGCAACAAACCCCGGAGGTTGGGGATGGGGACGCGTTTTCCAAGTGGTGGATTGGTAATCAGGAGTGAGATTTGGCCCGGGTGGCAGCCGGGAAGCTTCATGAAATCCCGAAAGTCCCGCTGAAGAAAATGGGCGCGCACCCCGGAGATATGGGCGGCACGCCAGTTGGTTTGGGCGGCTTCGATGGCCACAGGTGAAAGGTCGGTGCCCAAGACGGTTTGGACTCCGCCCAATCGGGCGCGCTCGATCAGTTCCAAGCCCGAGCCACAAAAGGGATCCCAGACGGTGTCATGGGGAAACGGACCGGCAAGACGGGCCATGGCAGCAGCGAGGGGGGGGTGAGAGGATGCGGGCACATCTTGTTGGCGGTAGGGAAAGCGAGGGTCGGGGGTGAGGCGGGGGCGCAGTTCAACCCAATCTCCCCGATCGCCGGGGTGAACCTCGATCGCCCATGGGGCTTGTCGGGAATCATTCAGAAGATCGGGGCACAGGGCGTAAACCTTTTGGACGGATTGAAGAATCGCGGATCGTTGGTGACCTTGGGCAACAAACTCCAGGCGGTAGCGGACCGGGCCGTCGGTCAGGGCTTGGCAAAGTTGCAGGTTTTCAGATGAGGCGATGAGCCGGGCGAGGGGTTCGGTGCGTTCCCCGGTTGTGGGGAGGGTTCCAAGAAAAAAGGAGGCGGTCGAAAAGATGCGGAGGGAATAAAGCTCGCGGAGGTTGAACTGGGAAGTGGGGGCCAGGGTGAGAAGGCCGGGGCGGATATCGAGAATACGGAATTTGTGGGTCGTATCCTTGATCTCACGAGTCAGGATGGATTCCAGTCCGTTCCGGCAACGGAGGTGGATGCGAAGAGATGGGATATGGGGAAGGGTGGCATCGAGCCGGATGGAGGAAGGCTTTTGTTGGCGGGCAAGGTTGGCTTTGGCGCGTTGTTCCGTGAGGTGCGAAAGCCGGCCTCCTTGGTTGCGAATGACGTCGAGCGTGGCGGATCCACCGATTTTATTGAGGGCCTGACCGAGAAACTTCCTTTCCCGATCAATATCGGATTTTTGCAGCAATTCCAGCAGTTGGCGTTCCTCGGCCCGACCGGCACCCAGCTTGGGGAGCGCGTTCATGGCGTAGCGCCGGACTTTTTCCGATGGATCCTGCAGAAGAGACAGAAGCCACTGGCGGACCGCTTCCTGGAGAGTGGATGGGTTGCCTGAGGCAAAGCCTGCACCGATGGCGCGGATCAAAGCGACCTGTTTGAATCTATCCTCCGGGGAGGCCTGATTGAAGCGGGGCACCTCTTCCTGCCAGAGCCTCGTCCATGGAATGGAGCGGAAATGACGATAGAGGTCTTTGTTTGGATATCTAACTCACCGAAGGATAGGCAGGGATTCGGCCAAGCGACCTCAATCGGTGAAACTCTTTAAAACCGGATACGGTAAAAGGTTTTTTTGCCGACTTGGAGGACTTGGCCGGCCTTGAGGCTGATTTCGGCCTTGGGGTCGGCGATCTTTTCGCCATCCAGTTTGACACCGCCTTGGGTGATCAGGCGGCGGGCTTCGGAATTGCTGGCCAAGGCGCCAGTCTCCTGAACCAATTGGGCAACGGATAGGATTGGGGCGGAGGGACGGAGCGGATCCATCTCGGCGGAAGAGAGGTCTTTTTTGGAGAATTTGGCCTCGAAATCGGAGCGAGCGGAGGCGGCGGCGGTTTCCCCGTGAAAACGGCGGACGGCGGCGGC
>RGYX01000193.1 GCA_010031845.1 Verrucomicrobiota bacterium | reverse complement strand
ATTCGCATCACCCGCAACAGCGAACTCTACATCGACGAGGAAGAAGCCCAGAACCTTCTCCTCACCATTGAGGAAGAGCTCCAGAAACGGAATCGTGGAGCCGCCGTCCGTCTGGAAATTCCGGCTGACTGTCCTTTGGAAATGCAAAACTTCCTGCTGAGCCATCTGCACCTTCTCCCGGATGACACCTACCGCGTCACCGGCCCCGTCAACCTCACCCAGATTTTCGCCCTCACCGAGGCGGGTCGCAATCAAACCGGATTGCGTGATCCCTCCCTCACCCCGGCCCTGCCTTGCTCCCTTCCCGGCGGGGCGGCCGATTTCGAGGCCATCCGCCAGCGGGACATCCTCCTCCACCACCCCTACGAAAGTTTTACCCCCATCGTTTCACTCCTGGAGCACGCCGCCACCGACCCCTCCGTGCTCGCCATCAAAATGACCCTCTACCGCACCAGCGGCGACTCCCCCGTCCTCAACGCCCTCATCGCCGCCGCCCATAACGAAAAACAGGTCACCGTTCTCGTTGAACTCAAGGCCCGTTTTGATGAGGCCAACAACATCGCCTGGGCCAAAAAGATGGAGGAGGCCGGCATCCACGTGGTCTACGGCCTCGTGGGCCTCAAAACCCACTGCAAAATGCTTCTCCTGGTTCGCCGCGAGGAAGGCCACCTCCGCTCCTATCTGCACCTCGGAACCGGGAACTACCACCCCCGCACCGCCCGCCTCTACACCGACTTCAGCCTTCTCACCTCCCGCCCCGCCCTGACCGCCGAAGCCGCCTCGCTCTTCAACGTTCTGACCGGCATGTCGGAAACGGCCCACTTCGACGAATTTCTCGTGGCCCCTTTCAACCTCGCCCCCCGCCTTCTGGAACTCATCAATCGCGAACGCGCCAACCGTCGCGCCGGTCGCCCTTCCGGCATTTTCATCAAAGCCAACGGGCTCGTGGATCAGGAAATCATCGAATCCCTCTATTCCGCCTCCCGTGAGGGGGTGCCCATCGATCTTTTGATCCGCGGCATCTGCTGTCTGCGCCCCGGGCTTGGCGGAATCAGCGAAAGCATCCGCGTCCGTAGCATTGTCGACCGCTTCCTGGAACACAGCCGGATCTATCTCTTCACCAACGGCGGCGATCCTCTCATCTTTCTCGGCAGTGCCGATCTCATGCCCCGCAACCTGCACCGGCGCGTCGAGGTGGTGTTCCCCATTCTCGATCCCGAACTTCGCCGTCAGTTCATCGAAGCGATTGTCCCCGCCTACCTGGCCGACAACGTCAAAACCCGGTTCCTCGGCCCCGACGGCCTCTATGCCCGTGAGGTCGGACCGGAAGGAAAACCCCGCCGCCGGGTGCAGGAGGAATTTCTTCTGCGATATAACCCTGAATCCGCGGAGATCCCCCGCATCCAGTCCCCCCTTCGCCCGGACCACTCCGCCTCTTCCGCCACCGCCTAACCCGTCCCTACCCTTTTTTTGTTCCCACGATCTTGGGGGCAATCGCCTTCAGATCCACATGCTTCGCCACCACCTGCTGGATCACCTTGATCTTCTCCTCATCTCCCGGATCCGTCTTCACCGTCATTCGCTCAATTTTGGCTGTCACCGCGTAGCTGTCCCCCGTGGCCGCAATGACCGGTAAACCGCGTTCCCCCATCAGACGCAAAAGCCCGGCCTGGGGTCGCAAACCGTCCGTCAGCACGATCCCCGTTAATTTCAGTTCCGTTCCCCCCTGATTCTGGATCTCCATCGCCGCCAGCAAAAGATCCTCCCGGTCTCCCGGCGTGATCAACAGGGCTCCGGTCATCAACTGCTCCTTGAGCCGCGCCGCGGTCATGGCGCCCACCGCCACCGAACGGACCCTCCGCCGCCTCAGGTTCTCTCCGCACAAAAACTCGCCCCCCAGTTCCTCCGACACTTGGGACAGCGTCGGCCGACGCAACTCCCCCAAATAGGGAATCATGCCCAAAACCGGCAACCCCATCCGACTGAACGCCTTCTCTGCCCAGGGCTTCAAGGCCTCCATCTTCGAGGGCAAAACCTTGTTCATGATCACCCCAATCACCTCCACCCCGTGCTTTTGAAACAGGGCCAGATTCAAACGCCCCACGCCCCCGGTGGTCACAATCACCACCTTGCTCCCCAGCAACTTCGCCACCTGGGCGTTTGAGAGATCCAACACGCTGCCCACCCCGGCGTGGCCCGTCCCCTCGATCAGAACAAAATCGTGCTCCCAAGCCACCCGGTTGAAGGCTGAGACGATCGTCTCTTTCATCGCCGGCAGATCCCCCTTCTGCAGATAGTCCCGGGTGAACATCCGGTCCACCGCGATCGGCGACATCGCCTCGATCGGGAGATCCACGTCGTACGTGTTGCTCACCAACACCGAATCCTCGTCCACTTTTTTTCCGGCCACCTCGACAAACCGTTGCCCCACCGGCTTGGTGTAGCCGATCTTGGGAAAGCGGGAGCGCAATGCGGCATAGAGTCCCACGCAGCAGGTGGTTTTTCCGTCGTCCTGGCGTGTCGCCGCCACGTAGATCCGTGGCGTGACCAGATTCAGTTCCATTCGGGCTATCTCCCGCG
>RGYX01000192.1 GCA_010031845.1 Verrucomicrobiota bacterium | reverse complement strand
CAGTCCCGTTGGCCGCCTGCACTTCGATGGATTTTTGGGAGTCCATTAAAACGAGTTGGCGCGGGGTGGCTCCCAACTTTTGGTCCTACCTGGCCCTTCTCTTATTGTTGGGCGTCCTGAACTTGGTGGGCGTGCTCTGTCTCATTATCGGATTGTTTGTCACGATCCCGTTGACCTTGCTCGCCACCATGGTTGCTTATGAACAAATCTTCTTTTCCGGAACCTCCCATCCTCGCTGATCTTGAAAAGGCGCGGAACTGTTTTGGTCTAAATGCCACGGTTTTGCCCGGGCTGGGCACCTTTCGCGCGGGAAAGTATTTTCGCGGCCTTTGCGAAATGGGGTCGGCCCTTGGTGGAACCCTGTTTTTCTGTTTCACGCTGTTACGGGCGGTTAGGGACCGGGAAGAGGATATAACGCTCATGCAGGCCTTTCGTCCTCATTTCAGCCACCTTGCTCTTGGGGTGGTTCTTGTTTTGGGAAGCTGGATTTCCGGAGTCCGCTTTGCCAAGGGGCTGTTTCCCCGATGAGTTCCGATCTCGTTCGTCACGGTTTGGCTGCCATGCTTGGTGGCGGAGTTGCCTCCTTGCTTCGCTTTTCCGTGGGGGCATGGGTGGTTCATTTGTGTCCCAATGAAAAAATCCCCTGGGCCACTTTGGCGGTGAATTGGTTGGGATGCTTGTTGGTGGGGCTGATTTACGGTTGGGTTTCGGACCGCTGGTTTATGGGCTTTCATATGAGGTATTTATTGGTCACGGGATTTCTGGGTGGCTTCACCACCTTTTCGGCCTTTAGCGTGGAGACGATCCTCCTTCTTCGAAAAGGGGAAACGGCTTTGGCTTGGGGTTATATTTTGGCCAGTGTGGCGGGCGGCTTAATTCTTGCCTGGGCCGGGGAGCGGATCGCATCCGCCCTCTCCGTCTGACCGCTTCTTCCTGAGCCAAAGGTCGTGTCCCCTAAGGATGGCACTCTTGCCGTAACGTCGGCGCAAGTGGTCGGACGCTTCTGCCAACTGTAAACGCTCGGCAGCGCTCTTTTGCGGCAGACCGGTCAGGGCCAGTTCCGGTTCCGGTAGGGCGCTATGCAGGTTGGAAAGGCGAACCCCAACCAAGCGCAAACTTTCTGAACGGGCCCACGTTCGTTTCAGGAGTGGGGCAAGTAGTGGATAGAAGTCATTTTCCAACGGGGATGGATCTTGAAGGGAATCGGATCGAGCCATGTCCTCCATGTTGCGGTAACGAATCCGAACCGTAAGGGTTCGGGCGGCCAATCCCTCCTCCCGCAGTCTTCTGCAGAGCCGGTCGGTCATGGTTCGGAGAACGGCCAGAATGAATCCCTCATCATGGGTATCAGCGTCAAAGGTTTCCTGTTCGCCCATCGATTTGGGGGCAGGGGTGGCGGGTATCACCGGACGCGGATCTATTCCCCGGGCGAAGACCTGCAAGGATTGGGCCGAGGAACCCACGAGGCGCTCAAGATCATGGATCGACATCTCCGCCACTTGACGGATTTGTTGTAAGCCAGCCTGAAGAAAGAGTGGTTCGGTTCGGGTTCCCACTCCCGGCAGCCACCGGGTCGGCAACGGGGAGAGAAAAGTGAATTCGGATCCCGGAGAAACCTCCAGAAAGTGATTGGGCTTTTTCAGTTTGGAGGCCACGGCGGAGCAGAACTTGGTGGTGGCGAGGCCCTGGGAAATGGTGATCTTTAGGTTTTCACGGACAAGTTGGGAAAGTCGGGTGGCTGAATCCCGGGGGTTTTCATGGGCTGCCTCGGTTAGGTCGAGGTATCCCTCGTCAATCGAGCAGATTTCAACCTGAGGAGTCAGGTCGTAGGCGTAGGCGAACATGAGCTGCGAAAACCGCTCGTATTTTTCGAAGTCACCCGGAATCAGAATTAATTCCGGACAGAGTTTCTTGGCCTTGGTGGTTGGCATGGCGGTCCGAACGCCCATGGCCCGGGCCTCGTAACTGGCCGAGGATACCACTCCTCGCCGGGTTCCGCCCACCGCGATAGCCTTTCCGCGAAGTCGAGAATCGGCGGCCTGCTCCACCGAGGCGTAAAAGGCATCGGCATCCAAATGGAGGATGGAGCGAATCTGGTTCACATGGTACGGATGAGACAGGAGACCACACCCTGCAACACTGCATCGTTGGATGCGATGGGTTGGGCGGGTAAGGGAGGGATGAAGCAGGGGGAGGGCAGATGGTGGTAGCGGGTGAGAAGGGTTTGCCCGTGGTGCAGAATCAAGGCGAGGTCTTGCTCTTTAAGAGGGCGAAAATCGAGCAGGAGATAGTCTTTCTTTTGAATTCCAAGTTCTCTCCATTGGTCGGTATCGACCTGATGAAGAAAAGTTCGCCCGGGGTGAAAAGGGACCTGCTCAAGAACGACCAGCAAGGGATGGGAGCGAATGGGGTCCATCCCTTACTCCTCTGAATCAAGAATGGGAAAGGTCAACACGGCATTCTCAGATACCGTCATCCTTAATTCCAGCAGCTTGGGATCGAGGGAGGTTTGACTAGGAAGAACGGTCGTGACTGGGGAACCGGCGCTTGTTTTTCCAGCTACGACGGAGACGCCAGGGCAT
>RGYX01000191.1 GCA_010031845.1 Verrucomicrobiota bacterium | reverse complement strand
CGAGGAGGTGTTGGAGACTTATACGATTTTGGAGGCGGACGAGGCGGTGCGATGGAACTGGTCGCGTCTACAGCGATGGACGAGGCAAAAGGGGTCTCTTCGCGGAGAGAACGATCTTTGGATTGCGGCCCTCGCTAGGACCCAAGGGGAGGTGGTTTTGTCCCGTGACCATCCAGCCTTTCATGGTCTCCCGGGGGTGGAGTGGGAGGATTATTCCAAGGGCGGATCCTGAGCCGGAGACGGGGATTGAACCCGTGACCCTCTGTTTACGAAACAGATGCTCTACCACTGAGCTACTCCGGCGGTAGAGGGGATTGTAGGACAGGGCGAGGCAGGTAGACAAACCCTGTGTCATGGCGCAAAGCGGGATTGGAAAAGGGGTGAATTTCGGGCATGCTTCAACCTTTATGTCAGCCTCCCAACCCGTTTATCTGGACTGCAATGCGACCACTCCGCTGGAACCGGCGGTGGCGGTGGTGATGCGGCATTTCTTTGAGGAAGAATACGGGAATGAAGGAAGCCGGACCCATGCGTTCGGGAGTCGGGCCAAAGCGGCCGTGCAAAAAGCGAGAAAGCAGGTGGGGGAATTGTTGGATGCCAAGCCGGAGGAAGTGATCTTTACCAGTGGAGCGACCGAGAGCAACAATCTGGCCATCCTTGGACTGGGGAACTGGGGCAGGCAGCACGGAAAAACCCACATCATCACCACTCCTGGCCAAGGACGGATTTGAGGTTGATCTGGTGGCGCCGGACAAGAACGGGCGGGTGGAGGTGGAGAAGATCACGCGTCTGTTGCGACCGACCACCATGTTGGTTTCGGTGATGCATGCGAACAACGAAACCGGCGTGGTCCAGCCCATCGAAGGTTTGGCAGAAGCCATGGCCCATCATTCAGCCTGGCTGCATGTGGATGCCGCCCAGACTTTCGGTAAGTTGATCGAACCCCTGCAGAACCACCGAATCGACTTGATCAGCGCCAGCGGCCACAAGATTTACGGTCCCAAGGGAATCGGGATTTTGGTGGTGCGTCAACGGGGCAAACAAAAGGTGCCGCTTGCCCCCCTGGTATTTGGGGGAGGTCAGGAGCACGGATTGCGTCCGGGGACGCTGCCCGTTCCCTTGATTGCCGCTTTTGGGGAGGCCGCGGAACTCGGGTTAAAACACCACCGCGAAAGAGAGGCCAAATGCCTGTCTTTTCGGAATCATTTTTTGCAGGCCATCGCCCCGCTGAAACCCCACATCCATGGACAGGAAGGCCGGGTTCTTCCCCACACGGTGAATGCATCGTTTCCAGGGTTTAGCGCCGAGGAAGTGATGCTGAAGTTGCGGGATGTGGTGGCGGTTTCCAACGGGTCGGCCTGCACCTCCTCGAGTTACCAGCCCAGCCATGTGCTCACCGCCATGGGTCTGGGAAAAGATGAGATCGTTGGGGCGGTCCGGTTTTCCTGGTGTCATATGACCCCGGACTTGGACTGGAAAGCGGTGGTGGAGAAGTTGAGGGCTTGAGGAAGGCTGTGGGCTGCAGGGGATTCAGTTTTATAGAGTTTTAGGCGTTAGTCATGGAGGGAAGTTTGATCTTCGAGGCCTCCCTTCATGCCTAATAACTAAAGAGCGAATGGACTAGGTTTCGGTCGGGACGCCAATTTCCATACCGAGATTGCGGGCGAGGCGGATGGCGTCCGCGGGGAGGGGGGGGCGGTGTCCTTGGATCTCCTTCAGGTCGGTAAGATGCATGCGGTTGCGGATTAATCCCACCATGCAACCGTGCTCCCCTTGATTCAGGGCGAGGACGGCAAACTCACCCATGCGGCTGGCGAGGAAGCGATCGGCAAAACTTGGCGAGCCTCCCCGTTGGACGTGGCCGAGGACCGTGAGTCGAACCTCTTGCTCGAGGCGGTCGCCGGCGGCGGCGTTCAGGCGGTCCATGAACTGTTGCCCGGTGCAGACACCTTCGGCCACGACCACGACACTATTGTTATGGCGTCGGAGACGGCGACGGGTGAGGTTGTCGATGATCTTCTCCATGTCATAACGGAATTCGGGGATGACGGCGACCTGGGAACCGGAGGCGATGGCGCTCATCAAGGCGAGGTAACCGTGGTTGCGCCCCATGACTTCGATAATGAAGCAGCGGTTATGGGAGGCGGCGGTGGCCTTGATCATGTCGATCAAGTGGAGGACGGTGTTGAGACAGGAATCGGTCCCGATGCATAATTCCGTTCCGGGTAGATCGTTGTCGATGGAGCAGGGGAGTCCGATCACCCGGTAGCCATGCCCGGCAAGGGCGTTGGCACCAGCCAAGGATCCATCCCCACCCAACACAAGAAGGGCCTGAATAATTCTCCTTCTTTAGAATATCGATGGCTTCGATCTGGGCGGCCTTTTCCTTGAACTTCAGGCAACGGCTGGTGGAAAGGATGGTGCCGGCGTCCCGGATCCGGCCACTGACTTCCACCGTGCCGAGGGTCATAAATTCCTTATCAAAAATGCCTTGGTAGCCATTTTGGATGCCGACGACCTCGATTCCCAAGCTGATGCCGGTCCGCACGATGGAGCGGATGGCCGGATTCATGCCGGGGGAGTCGCCTCCCGAGGTAATGACGCCGATACGTTTGAGCATAGGAT